>NZ_JBGCCT010000024.1 GCF_041260665.1 Catenulispora sp. GP43
TCTCGCTGACCAGCGACCCGCCCCACAGCAGCCGGAAGTCACGCTGACGCCACAGGGAGACGGGCCTGCTCGACATCAGAGCGGCCCATCGGCGGGGGGGGGGGGGGGGGGGGGGGGCCCCCCCCCCCCCCCCCCCCCCCCCCCCCCCGCCGTCGCCGGGTGGGTGCTTGCTGTTCAGTTCAGTCCGCTCGCTCGCTCCATCCGGCGGGTGGGGCCGGGAGTCCTACAGGCCGTTGGTCAGGCCGCCGACCAGGCCGCCGACGACCGGCAGCTGGCCCACGACCGGCAGGCCGCTGCCGGCCTGGGTGACGTTGCCGAGCACGCCGCCGACCTGCTGCTGCAGCTCCATCAGGGTGCCGCGCACGGTGTCCAGCGTCTGCTGGGCGGACGGCCAGACCTGGCTGCTGAACAGCGACGCCGCCGGGCCCTCCCAGACCGCGGGGTCGGTCAGCGCCAGGCCGTGGGACGTGATCTGCGAGAGCACGTCGCCCAGCGGGCCCTGGATGAGGCTCATCAGCTGGTTGATGTGCAGGTGGGCCTCGGCAGTGACCTTGACAGTGCCGCCATCAGTCATCTTGGTGCTCCATATTCTTTGTCCGCGGCTCCGCAGGACGGGTCCGCCGGTTGGCTATCGGTACGCCTTGGAATCCCTCGGCGGTACGACCAGAACGCTACGGACGTCCGCTCGTCCGGTCGTCTAACGAGCGGTGTAATTCCGCGCTACCACGGTCGTTATAGAAGTCGCCGGGAGTGGCCAGCACGAGTTGCACTCCCTCGATCGTGCCGTCGCAGATGAGGTAGCCCCGGCCGGGAAGCGGCGCCATCCGGTGCTGGCGCGGCAGCGGGGTGCCCAGCAGGTCGTGGTCGTGGTCGTGGTCCGGGACCAGCAGGACTCCGCAGCGCGCCTCGCGGATCCGCTGCGTCCACTGGCCGAACTGCCTGCGGACGCCGTCGTTGCGGCCGGCGACGATGGCGTGCCGGCCGGGCTTGGCGATGAACCGGTCGAGTACTCCCAGGGTGTCAGTGACGGTGTCGGCGTCGTCAACCAGAAGGAGAGCCCGGTCGCCGGCGGACTCCAGGGCGCGTTCGAGTTCTGAGTACTCGGTGCACCCGATGACCGTCGGCGGCAGGTCGCGCAGCGGCGAGCGCCGGGGCGCGAAGGCCACCAGCGCCGGCGGTTCGGCACCGGTGAGGACCATGTGCGCGATCGCGACCAGCGCGCTGCTGCGGCCGGAGCGCGGGGGTCCGGCGATCAGGGCGTGTTCGTGTTCGTGCAGCCTGAGCACGGCCGCGGCCAGGGTGCTGTCGGTGAAGCCGACGGGAATGGACCAGGGCTCGCCGCCGGTGGCCGCGGCCACTCCCGCGCGGCGCATCCGGTCGATCGGGATGACCTCCGGCAGCATCCGCACCTTGTTGGCGGTGCGCGGCGCCCCGGTCCAGCGCTGCGCGACCGCGCCGACGGCGGCCGCGAGGTCGGCGCCGGGGTAGCCGATCTGCACGACCTGGCGTGTGGCCACGACCACCGCGCGGCCCGGCACGGCGGCGGGCACCGCGCGCCGGGGGATGTCGAAGTTCCCGTAGTCGGCGGCGTCGGCCAGGCGCAGCACCAGTTTCTGCCTGCTCAGCGCGCCCCAGGCGCCGGGGATCGCGCCGAGCCGGTCGCCGGTGGCGGCGATGTACAGCCCGACCGCCGGGCCGTCGGCGAAGACCCGCTCCAGGTCGTCCAGCACGCTCATGCCGCCGTAGTCCTTCTCCAGCTCCGAGCGCAGCGACCCGACGTTGTCGATGAGGGCGATCACGCGCGGCGGGGCGGGGGTGTCGGGGTCCTGCGCGGAGCCGCCGGCCTTGCGGGTGTTCAGTTCGGCTCGCAGCATCCTGATCAGGCGGACCTGGCGGGGCCGGTCGCCGGGGCCGATGTAGGCACCGGTGTGCGGCAGGCCCTGCAGCGGCGCGAGGGCGCCGGAGCCGAGGTCCAGGACGTACAGGTGCAGGCGGTCGGGGGCCTCGGTGGAGGCGGCGGACAGCGCGAGCGCCGACAGCGCAGTGGAGGTGCCGGAGTTGACGCCGCCGTATATCAGGATATTGCCGACGCCCGGGTCCCAGCCGACGGTGTACTGCGCCTGCCGGTCCGGGTCGTCCAGCAGCGCGTAGGCCGCCAGGCCCGGGGTGTCGGTCTGCAGACCCTTCACCGCCGGTCCCAGTTCGTGCAGCGGGATCGCGGTGGGCAGCGGGTCCGGCCAGGGCCGCCGGGGCTGGGCGAACCCGGCGGAGTAGCTGGCGTGCTGCGCGGCCTCGACCAGCCGGGCCAGGTCGGTGGGCTGGCCGGCGGCGGCCTGCTGCGGCGCGGCGACGGCTCCGGCCCGCTCCCCCGACGTCAACCTGAAGGGTAGGAGGGACAGCCGGCCTGCGGCGTTGTCCACCGGGGTGACGCCGGTCGACAGCGCGGTCTGGACCGGGAGCACCTCGCCGGCGCTGACGCGGTAGAACCCGCGGCCCCACTGGCGGCTGCCGATGCTCGCGGCCGCGGGCGAGTCGATGACGTCGGCGGAGTCCGCGACGCTCTCCAGCCGCAGCGCCAGCCGGAGTTTGACGTTGTTCTTGATGGCGTCGTTGACCGAGCCGGAGGGCCGCTGGGTCGCCATCACCAGGTGCATGCCCAGGCTGCGGCCCCGCTGGGCGATGCTGACCAGCGCGTCGACGAACTCCGGCAGGGCTTTGACCAGCGTGGCGAACTCGTCGATGACCACCACCAGGCGGGGCATCGGTTCCAGGTCGGGGCGCTGGGCGTCGCGCAGCCGCTGGTAGTCGCGGACGTGGCTCAGGCCCACGCCGCGCAGCGCGTGTTCGCGGTGCCGCAGTTCGGCTTCCAGGCAGCGCAGGGCGCGCTCGCCGAGCTGCTCGTCCAGGTCGGTGACCAGACCGACGACGTGCGGCAGGCGCGCGCACTCGTCCAGGGCGCCGCCGCCCTTGTAGTCGACCAGGGCGAAGGTGAGGTGCTCGGGGTCGGCGCCGACGGCCAGGGCGGCTATCAGGGTCCGCAGGAGCTCGCTCTTGCCGGAACCGGTGGTGCCGGCGAACAGGGCGTGCGGGCCGTCGTCGTCCAGGTCGATCTCGAACTCGCCGTGGTCGGTGACGCCGAGCACGGCACGGGCCCGCAGCGTGCCGACCGCGATGCGCCAGCGGTCGGCCATGGCGGCGTCCAGGGCACCATTCGGCCCGCTGGCCAGGTGCAGCAGCGGCAGCAGGTTGACCCGGTCGGGCAGTCCGGCGCCGGCGGCCCTGACCTCGGGGTCCTCGAACCGGGCCAGGGCCCGGGCCACGGCGCGGGCCCGGTGCCGGGTCATGCCGGACACCAGGACGTCGTCGACGCGCTGGCCGGAGGCAACCCGGTGCAGCCGGCCGAAGCCGTCGGCCGACACCGACAGGACCTCGGTGCACACCGCGGGCAGCCGCCGGGTGAGCACGATCCCGGCGACCGGCCCGGACTGGCCGCCGAGCAGGTCGCGCAGCGCGCAGGGGCGGCCTTCCAGCAGGGTCGCGCCGTCGACGACGAGCAGCAGGGCCGGCATGCCGGTGACGGCGGGGTCGCCGGGGCGTCCGCCGGCATAGCCGCCGGGTCCGGCGTTGGCCTCGGCGAGCTCGGCCAGCAGGCTGCGGGCCAGGGTCTCGCAGTGTTCGGCGCCGACGGCGACGTAGCGCGAGGCGCCCGAGCGCGGGTCCGCGCCGTGCGGCAGCCACTTGGTCCAGTCCCAGTCGGCGATGCGGTCGTCGTCGGCGAAGACCGCCACCGCGACGTCGGCCGGCCCGCTCTCGGCGACGGCCTGGCACAGCAGCGAGCGCGCGGCCGCCAGCGCCGCGCCGCGGTCGCCCTCCAGGCCGAGCACTCCGCCGTCGGCGAGGTTCACCGTGACCGGGACCTGGCTGAGCCAGGAGGCGTCGGCGACGGCGTCGGTGATCGCCGGATCAGGATCCTGATCCGCGCTGCCGGAACGCCTGCCGTAGTCCACCGGCGGGGTCCAGCTCTGGTCGGCCAGGCCGGCCGACAGGCGCAGGAAGTCCGCCGCGCCGTTGCGCCGCTCCCACAGCCGCAGGCCCGGGACCGAGGCCCGGTAAAGGACTTCGGCCGGGTCGGGGTACTCCTCGCGCAGCCGGTCTTCCTCGTCCTCGCGGCGTTCCTGGAGCTCGTCGTGGACCTCGGCCAGCCGGGCGGCGTAGTCGCGCCGGCCCCGGCGGAACCCGACGCGGCCGCGGGTCCGGTCCTCCAGCATGGTGCCGATCATCATGACCGGGCTGAACAGCGCGAACAGCGCGAAGGCGGGGTTCTTCAGGATCGTGACCATGACGGCGGCCAGGATGATCGGCGCGACGATGGAGGTGATCCGCAGCGGCTGCGAGCCGGAGCGCTTGGGCGGCTGCGGCAGCTTCACCGGCCCGGCCTCGGCCGAGGCGGCCAGGCGCGGGGCTCGGTTGAACGGCAGGGTGCCGCCGGAGCCGGCCTCGTAAGCCGGGTTGACGTACTGCACCGGGCCGAGGTCGGCCACCGGCAGCACCCGGAAGGGGACACGGCCGGCCGCCGAGACGATGTCCTGGGGCCCGACCCGCGCGGGGCCGGTGAGCCGCTGCCCGTTCAGGTCGGTGCCGTTGCGCGAGTCGAGGTCGCGGACCCGCACCAGACCGTCCCGGGTGACGTCGATCTCGCAGTGCAGCCGCGACAGGTCCGGGCTGTCGACGCGGATGTCGGCCTGATCACCGCGGCCGAGCTTGTACCGGCCGGGCATCAGCGGCACCGACAGCCCGGCGTCCAGCCCGCCGACGACCCGCAGCACGAAGCCCCGGTCGGACATCGTCCCGGTGTCGGCCTCGGGGGCCACCGTGAGCGAGACCTCCGCGCCCATGACGAGCCCGGATCCGCTCAACGGCGTGGCCGGCGGCGTCAGCCGGCCGTCGATCATCACCGCGCCGCCGTATCCGCCCAGGGCGGTGGCCAGGTCCCCGGCCACCGCGTCCGGGCGGCCGAGCCGCAGCTCCATGTCGCGTTCGACCTCAGCGTCCCGATGGACGAACCTCATCGCCTGCCACCCAGTTTTGTTCTCAACCGCTTACAACGCACGACGCTCAGCAACCATGCTCAGGGCTGAGCAACCGCGCGAAAGTCTAGGGTTCCAGGACCGGTCGGTCCGCCGCGTTACCCACAGGTTGACAATCAAGATCCGCTCTATAACCAGGACGGCAGTGACGCATACCGCACAGGTTTACCCTCGTTCGGCTGAACCACGGCTCCAACTGAGGACAAAGCCCGGATGTGCTCCCTAGTTTGGCTGGATGCTCCGCATGCACGACGCCGCCAAACCCCTGGCGTCGATACCCCCGCTCGTCCTGGATATCGCCCTCGCCGCGGCCGTCACTTGGCTCGCCGTGGCCGCCTCGGTCCGCCCCCACGCCTTACACGGCAGCCGCCACATCGACGCCGTCGCGATCACACTGATCATCGCGATGGGCGCGGCCCTGACCCTGCGGCGCAGGTTCCCGTTAGCGGTCCTGGGCATCAGCGCGGCGCTGATGGCGGGGTTCGAGGCCCACGGCTACCGCATGGGACTGGCCCAGGCCGGACTCCTCCTGGCGATGTTCACGGTGGGCGAGCGGCGCGGACGGCCCTGGGCGCTCCTGGCGGCCGGCATCACCTACGCAGAGCTCTTGTACGACCACTTCCACGACTGGTCCGGCTCCGACACCTGGTTCTACCTCGGCACCGCACTGTGGGTGGCGGCAGTCGCCATCATCGCCGACGGCGCGCGGCGACTGGACGAAAGCCGCGCGCTGCTGGCCGCGTACAAGGAACAAGTGCAGCGCAAGCACCGCGACCGCGAACAGCGGGCAGTGCTGCTGGAGCGCATCCGCATCGCCCGCGAACTGCACGACGTGACGGCACACCACCTGTCGGTCATCGCGGTCCAGGCCGGCGTGGCCCGCTTCGTCATCGACAAGGAACCGGAGACCGCCGACCAGGCCCTCCGCGCCATCTCGGAAGTCGGCAGCGAAGGCCTGGCCGAACTCCGCCGCCTGATCAGCCTCCTGCGCCCCGACGACGACGAAGGCGCCCGCACCCACACCTCCGACCCCCCGGCCCCCGGCGTGGCCCAACTCCCGGTCCTCATCGAGCGCGTCGGCCTGTCCGGCACCCCCTCCCGCTACACGGTCGCCGGCCGCAAGCGCCCACTGCCGGCCGGCATCGAGCTGTGCGTCTACCGCGTGGTGCAGGAGTCACTGACGAACGTGCTGAAACACGCACCGGGCTCCTCGGTCGAGGTCCGCCTGGAGTACGAAACGGACAGCGTCAGAGTCACCATCACCGACACCGGCACCCACCCGGTCCCGGCCCGCAAGATGGGCATCCCGGCAGCGGCCATAACGCAGGCGGCCCGCCACAGCGGCAGCGGCGTCGGCCTCACCGGCATGCGCGAGCGCGCGGCGTTGTACGGCGGCGAGCTGTCAGCGGGACGGAGGGCGGACGGCGGGTTCGAGGTCGCGCTGACGCTGCCGATCGCGGTGGAGTTGGTGGAGTTGGACGAAGGCCAGGCGATCGGAGCGGCCGAGGCGGCCGGCGGCGCCGCTGCGGTTCCGGTCGGTGCGGAGGCGGCGGCTACGGTGGGGGCTTGAGCAGGCCACTACCTGCTACGGCAACAGTCGCCCCGCCTCACCCCGCCTCAAAGCCCACCCGCGCAGCCGCCGTGTCCCAAGCGCCCCGATCCCCCGCCGGCTCGTACCGCACCAAGGGCTGCGTCGCGGCCAGTAGCGCGCGCATCTCCCCGCGGTCCCCTACGACGCCGAGCGCCCGCGCCTGCACCAGCACGTTCCCCAACGCCGCGGCCTCGGCCGGGCCGGCGACCACGGGGAGGCCGCAGGCGTCGGCGGTCAGTTGGCAGAGCAGCGTGTTGTGGACTCCGCCGCCGACCATGTGCACTACGTCGACGGGGTGGTCCGCGAGGCGTTGAGCGTCCTCGATCGCGCGGCGGTGCGCCAGCGCCAGGGAGTCGAGGATGCAGCGCGTGATCTGCGGCGGGGTGTCCGGCACCGGTTGCCCGGTGGTGCGGCACGCCTCGCGGAGGCGATCGGGCATGTGGTCCGGGGCGAGGAATCCGGGGTCGGCCGCGTCGATCACCGAGCGCAGGGCCGGCAGATCGGCGGCGGCTGCCAGCAACGCCGGCAGATCGACGCCCCACTCCCGCACGCATTCCTGCAACAGCCACAGCCCTGTGATGTTGCGCAGGTAGCGGACCGTGCCGTCGATGCCCGCCTCGTTCGTGAAGTTCGCGGCGCGGCCGGCCTCGGTCCGCACCGGCCGGTCGAGCTCCAGGCCGGCCAGCGACCATGTTCCGGTGCTGATGTACGCGAACCGCTCCCCCTTCGCCGCCGGGACCGCGACCACCGCCGATGCCGTGTCGTGCGAAGCCACCGCCGTCACCGGGACCGGCCCGCGCAGACCGGTCGCCGCCAGCACCGCCGGCAGCAGGTCGCCGATCCGCGAGCCGGGCTGCCGCAGCGGCGGGAACAGACCGACGTCCACGCCGAGCCGGCCGGCCAGATCGGCGGCCCAGGTCCGGCTCGACGCGTCGAGGAGTTGCGTGGTGGAGGCGTTGGTGAGCTCCGTGCCGGCGACCCCGGTCAGCCAGTAGCCCATCAGGTCCGGGATCAGCATCGCCTGCCGAGCGGACGCCAGCGCGGCGGATCCGCGCGCCGCGATGAGCTGATACAGCGTGTTGAACGGGGCGTGCTGAAGGCCGGTGACCGCATACAGCGCCTCGGCCGACACCGTTCTCCACACCTGCTCGGCGACACCGTCCGTCCGCCCGTCGCGATAGTGCACAGGGTTTCCGAGCAGGGCGCCGTCGGCGTCCAGCAGACCGTAGTCCACTGCCCAGCTGTCGATCCCGACCGAATCGACCTGGCCGGCGCCGCGCAGACCGTCGACAATGCCCTGATACAACGCCAGCACGTCCCAGTAAAGCGTCCCGCCGACGCGCACCGGCCGGTTCTCGAACCGGTGCGCCTCACGCATCTCCAGCAGATCCGCACCGACCCGCGCCGCCATCACCCGGCCGCTGGACGCGCCCAGATCGACCGCCGCGACGGTGCTCGGGCCCGCGCTCATCGCAGGAAAGCCGCCGCGACCCCGGCATCCACCGGCACCAAAAGCCCGGTGGTATGCGTCAGATCACCACCGACGAGCGCGAACACCGCATTGGCGACGTGCTCCGGCAACACCTCGCGCTTGAGAATGGTGCGCTGCGCATAGAACTCACCGAGCTTCTCCTCCGGAATCCCATACGTCGCCGCACGCTGCGCACCCCACCCCCCGGCGAAGATCCCCGACCCGCGCACCACCCCGTCGGGATTGACCCCGTTCACCCGGATCCCGTGCTCCCCCAACTCGGCCGCCAACAGCCGCACCTGGTGCGCCTGATCAGCCTTCGCCGCGGAGTACGCGATGTTGTTGGGCCCGGCGAACACGGCGTTCTTCGATACGACATAAACAATGTCGCCACCACGCCCCTGCGCCGCCATCACCCGCGCCGCCTCGCGCGAGACCAGGAACGACCCGCGCGCCATGATGTCGTGCTGCCGGTCCCAGTCCGAACTCGTCGTCTCCAGCAGCGGCTTGGAGATGGAGATGCCGGCATTGTTCACCACCAGATCCACGCCGCCGAAGGCCAGCACCGCAGCGTCGAACGCTGTCGCGACCTGTTCCTCCGAGGTCACGTCCGCGGTGACCGCGATCGCCCGGTCGGAGCCGCCCAGTTCCTCGGCGACCGCGGAAGCGTTCTCACCGTCCCGATCAGCGACCACCACACAAGCCCCCTCGGCAACCAGCCGATGCGCGATCGCCTTGCCGATACCCGACCCCGCGCCGGTCACCAGCGCCACCCGCGTGGCCAGCGGCTTGGGCTTCGGCATCCGCGCCAGCTTCGCCTCCTCCAGAGCCCAGTACTCGATCCGGAACTTCTCCGACTCCTCGATCGGCGCATACGTCGACACCGCCTCGGCCCCGCGCATCACGTTGATCGCGTTGACGTAGAACTCCCCAGCGACCCGCGCGGTCTGCTTGTCCCGGCCGTAGGAGAACATCCCGACGCCGGGGACCAGCACGATCGCCGGGTCGGCACCGCGCATCGGTGGCGAATCAGGGGTCGCATACCGCTCGTAGTAGGCGCGGTAGTCCTCGCGGTAGGCGGCGTGCAGCTCGTTCAGCCGCGCGACCGCTTCCTCGACCGGCGCATCCGGCGGCAGGTCCAGCACCAGCGGACGCACCTTCGTCCGCAGGAAGTGGTCCGGGCACGACGTACCGAGCGCGGCCAGGCGCGGATGCTCGGCACGCGACAGGAAGTCCAGCACCGTATCGACATCGGTGAAGTGCCCGACCTGAGGCCGATCCGCCGAGGCCAGGGCACTGACATACGGCGCCAGCGCGGCCGCTCGGGCCCGGCGCTGCGCCTCGGGCAGCGGCTCGAATCCCGCGACCACCGGACCGAAGGGCTCAGCCTTCCCGCGCTCGGCCAGAAAAGCCTCGGCGGTCCGGATGATCCGCAGCGAGTTCGCCTCGCACTCCTGCGATGTGGCGCCCCAAGCCGTGATCCCATGCCCGCCGAGGACGCACCCGATCGCCCGCGGACTGGCCGCCTTGATCGCCGCGATGTCCAGCCCGAGCTGGAATCCGGGACGCCGCCACGGAACCCACACCACATCCCCGCCGAAGCACTGGGCCGTCAGCTTCTCCCCGTCGGCGGCGCACGCCAGCGCGATCCCCGAATCAGGGTGCAGATGATCCACCTGCGGCGCGTCGACGAGACCGTGCATGGCGGTGTCGATCGACGGCGCGGCCCCGCCCCTGCCGTGCAGGCAGAAGTCGAACGCGGCGACCATCTCGTCCTCGTGCTCGGCACCGGGGTAGACGTCGGCCAGGGCCCGCAGCCGGTCCAGCCGCAACACCGCCAGCCCGGTCGGCGTCAGCGTCCCCAGGTCGCCGCCGGAGCCCTTGACCCACAGCAGCTCGACGTCCCCGCCGCTGACCGGATCGGTCATGCTCCCCTTCGCCGAGGTGTTGCCGCCGGCGTAGTTCGTGTTCCGGGGATCGGCACCCAGCCGGTTCGACCGGGCCACCAAGGAGTCCACCACGTCGTTCATCAAGCTCCCCATCCCGCCGGCACCCCGCCGACCCGCTCGGCGACGATCTTCTCGGCGTACCCGGTCGCCCGATAGGCGGCCATCGGATCCGGCCCCAGCCCCATCTCCTCACGGACCTCCGCCAGCATCGGACGCACATCGGTGTTGTAGGCGTCCATCAACACCGCGTGCGCGCCGAGCACGTCCCCGGCCGCCTGCGCCGCCCGCAGCGCGGGCAGGTCCACCGACAGCGCCTTGGCCGTGGCCTCCTGCACGTTCATCACCGACCGGATCATCGCCGGGATCTTGGCCTCGATGTTGTGGCACTGGTCCAGCATGAACGCCACGCCGCCGGCCTTGTCGAACCCGCCGTTCCTCGCCACCTCGTGCAGGATCCGGAACAGCTGGAACGGATCGGCGGCGCCGACCATCAGGTCGTCATCGGCGTAGAAGCGGGAGTTGAAGTCGAACGCACCGAGCCTCCGCTCGCGCAGCAGGAAAGCGACGATGAACTCGATGTTCGTCCCCGGCGCGTGGTGCCCGGTGTCCACGACCACCTTCGCCTTGGGCCCCAGTTTCAGACAGTGCGCGTACGACGTCCCCCAGTCCGGGACATCCGTCGTATAGAAGGACGGCTCGAAAAGCTTGTACTCCAACACCATCCGCTGGTTCTCGCCCAGGCGCGCGTAGACCTCCGACAGCCCCTCGAACAGCCGGTCCTGCCGGGCCACGATGTCGTCCTGGCCCGGGTAGTTGGTGCCGTCGGCGAACCACAGCTTCAGGCTGTCCGACCCGGTCGCGTCCATGATGTCGACGCACTCCAGCAGATGCCGGACCGCCTTGCGCCGTATCGCAGGGTCCGGATGCGCCACCGAACCCAGCTTGTAGTCGTCGTCCTGGAAGGTGTTGGAGTTGATCATTCCGATCCGCACGCCCTGCTCGGCGGCGTGCGCGGCCAGCGCGCCGTAGTCCTCGACCTTGTCCCAGGGGATGTGCAGGGACACCAGCGGCGCGACGCCGGTGGCCGCGTGGACCTGCGCGGCGTCGGCCAGCTTCTCGAACGGATCCCGCGGCACCCCGGGCTGGGCGAACACCTTGAACCGGGTGCCGGAGTTGGCGTAGCCCCACGACGGGGTCTCGATCTCCTGCGCCTTCAGAGCGGCCCTCACGGCCGGCAGGTCGGGCATGCCTCCCCCTCGCGGGTCGGTGGTGGATCTGCTCGGTGGTGGATCTGCGCGGTGGCGGATCTGCTCGGCGGTGAATCGACCGATTGAATCGATTCAATACCCCGATGGTGCCGACCATAGGCGGCGCCCCGGACGCCGTCAAGAGGCGATCGCCGGGCCGTTGACATGATCTTGAACAAACCCCCAGGTCGGCCTGGTGACCGGCCCGGGCTGTAAGGTGACCCCCGAACGGTGAAACCATTCAGTCCCAACCATCAGGCGGACCCAGGTGACCAGGAAGACAGTCGGGATCTCGGACGTCGCGCGCGAGGCCGGCGTGTCGGTCGGCACGGTCTCGAACAGCTTCAACCGCCCGGACTCGGTGGCGCCGGAGACCCGGGCGCGGATCCTGGCGGTGGTGGAACGGCTGGGTTATGTGCGCAGCGAATCGGCGCGCCAGCTGCGGACCGGGACCAGCCGGATCGTCGCCCTGCTGGTGCTGGACCTGGCGAACCCGTTCTTCGTGGAGGTCGCGAACGGCGCCGAGCGCGCCGCCCGCGCCGAGGGCCTGGGCGTGATGGTGTGTACGAGCGCGCAGTCGCCGTCGGAGGAGGCGGACTACATCGGGCTGTTCACCGAGCAGCAGGTGCGCGGGGTCCTGGTGATCCCGGCCGATCCGACCGGACGCTCGCTGGAACCCCTGCGCCGCCACGGGATCCCCTACGTCGTGGTGGACCGGCTGGTCGAGGACGCCGAGGTGTGCTCGGTGTCGGTGGACGACGTGGCCGGCGGCCGGCTGGCCGTGGAGCACCTGCTGGCCCAGGGCCACCGCCGCGTCGCCTACATCAGCGGTCCGGCGCACCTGCAGCAGATCCGCGACCGCCGCACCGGCGCCCTGGACGCGATCGCCGCCGCCGGCCTGCCGCCGCAGACCCTGCACGAACTCCCGACCGCGCACATGACCATCGCCGCCGGCCGCGACGCCGCGGCCCGCCTGCTGGGCCTGGCCGACCGCCCGACCGCGGTGTTCTGCGCGAACGACCTGCTGGCGCTGGGCCTGGAGCAGGCCCTGTACGCGGCCGGCGTCAAGGTGCCGGAGGAGGTGGCGATAGTCGGCTACGACGACATCGAGTTCGCCTCGGCGGTCGCGGTGCCGCTCACCTCGGTGCGGCAGCCGGCCGCGGAGATGGGCCGGCTGGCGGCGCAGATGCTGCTGGCCGAGGCGTCCGGCGGCGGCGAGGGCTCGCACGAGCACCGATCGGTCGTCCTGCAGCCGGAACTGGTGGTGCGGACCTCGAGTCTGCACCGCGTCGGCTAGACGTATCAGTGGACGAAGTCACTGCCTGAATTTCTTACAGAATAAAAGTCCAGACTCAGGGTACTCACAACCACCCCTTCGCCACCGCACCGGTGGCAGGATGGCGGCTTGGGGGGTGCCAGAGGCATTGGCTGAAGCAGGTATAGCAAGCGTCTCCAGCGGGGTCGAGGCTGACGAGGCCAGGTCGGCCTCGTTGCGCACACCGGCCGTCCTCGCGGCGGCCACGACCGTCGTCTACACCGCGTTCGCGCTCCGCCGCCATCTCCTGTTCCGCACCTACGCCTACGACTTGGGCATATTCGGCCAGGGTGTGCGCTCCTACGCCTCGGGCCACCTTCCAGCTTCGACGATCCGCTCCGACAGCGCCCCGCCAGGGCCCTGGGGCCACGGATTCCCGTTGCTGGGCGACCACTTCTCGCCGATCGTCGGCGTCCTGGGCCCGGTGTACCGGCTGTGGCCGCACATCGAGTTGCTGCTGATCGCGCAGTCCCTGCTGGTGGGCTGCTCGGTGTTCATCGTCGCGCGCCGTGCCGCGCCGCACTGGTGGATCGCCGGCGCCTACGCGATGAGCTGGGGCTTGCAGGGGCTCGTCGGTTTCGACTTCCACGAGGCGGCGTTCGCGGTCCCGCTGATCGCGATGGCCCTGGACGCGTACCTGGCGCAGCGCTGGGTCGCCTGCGCGTGGTGGGCGGCGAGCCTGCTGCTGGTCAAGGAGGACGCCGGGCTCACACTGGCCGCGTTCGGGCTGCTGCTGTGGCGGCGTGATCGCCGGATCGGCGGTGTGTTGTGCGTGGCGGGCCCCGCCGCCACGGCGTTGCTGGTGCTGGTGGTCATCCCGCATTTCAACCCGCAGCACGTCTACCCGTATCTGCAGAGCACCGGCCGCCAGTCGTCGGCGGGCTCCGCGCTTTCCCAGCCCTGGCTGATACCGGTCCACCTGGTCTGGCCGGCGACGAAGCTGCGGACGCTGGCGATGCTGCTGGTCCCGACGGCGCTGCTCGCGCTTCGCAGCCCCCTGATCCTGGTCGGCGTCCCGACCCTGGTGCTGCGGTTCACCTCGGCGGACCACATGTACTGGGGCACCGACTACCACTACTCGGCGATCCTGATGCCGATCGTGTTCTTCGCCCTGATCGACGCCTGGCGCAGGCGGCCCGATCCGCGGCCGGCCGCGGTGGCCCGATGGGTTCCGGCGGTCGTGACCGTGGTGGCGATCGGCCTGGTTCCGCTGTCACCGCTGCGCAGCGTGTTCGATCCGGCCTTCTGGCACGACGGACCCCGCACGGCGTCCGCACGCCAGGCGGTGGCGTTGGTCCCCGACGGGGCGCGGGTCGCGGCCAGCAACGCGCTGGCGCCGCATCTCACCGACTCGGCCCAGGTGTATCTGGCCACTGACACCGTCTTCGCGCACGCGCGGATCGACTGGGTGGTGCTGGACACCGACGCCGACGACTGGCTCTCGCACTCTGCGACCATCATCGGACAGGCGCAGAGTGCGGGATTCCGCCAGGTGTTCAGCGCTTCGGGCTACGTCGTGCTGCGGCGCTGAACCGGCCGCGATCCGGTGAGCCACCCTGCGGGCCGGCCGGTCACGCCACGTCCGTGCCCAGCGGCTCGCCGGTCTCCAGCAGCGTCTTCAGGCTCGCGATCACGCTCGGCCAGCCGTGGCTGACCATCTCGGCGAACTTCGATCCGGGCTCGAAGCCGTCGTGCACGACGGTGAGCTTCACGATCTGCGCCTCCTCCTCCTCGATGGTGAAGGTGACCTTCGAGCGGGCCTCGCCGGACAGCTTGGCCAGCGTCTCCTCGTCCCAGTCGAAACGCTTGGCGAGCTCCGGGGTGACGGAGTGCCAGGTGTAGGAGAGCGTGCTGTACGGGTCGGACTCCAGCACGACCTGCTCCGGGTCGGCGATCACCACACCGTGGTTGTCCCAGGTCATCGGCGAACCGGCGGCCCAGTCGGTGGTGAACTCGGTCTCCCAGTACCGGCGGGTGAAGGCGGGCTCGGTCAGCGCCTGCCACAGCTTCTTCGGGGTGGTGCGGATGTAGGTGGTGTAGACGAAGGTCGGGGCTTCGGTCGCGGTGTCCATCGCGGTGTCCTCCAAGGCGAGTTTCAGGTCCGCCAGGGCCTGGACCCTGGCGCGGTCGAACTGGTTGATCCAGCGGTGGGCGATCTCGTGCACGGGCGCGGCATTGAGGTAGTGCAGCTTCTCGCGGCCCTGCCGCACGGTGGTGACCAGACCGGCCTCCTCCAACACGGCGAGGTGCTTGCTGACGGACTGCCTGGCCATGTCCAGGCCGGCGCACAGCTCGCGCAGCGTCTGCCCGTTGCGGGCGTTGAGCGAGTCGAGCAGCGCGCGCCGGCTCGGATCGGCCAGGGCCTTGAACACCTCGTCCATGCCCGCCGCCCTTTCCGGGTCCCGGGGCCGGGACCGCTTCAATATGCAGCCTTTCGGCTGCCTTTAATTTAGGCAGCCGCTTGGCTGCCTGTCAAGGCGGCATGGACACACTGGCCGTCCCCGACGTTTAGCCGAGCCGCCCTCGAAACGCCTCGTAGCTGGCAGCAGCGCCGACCTCGGCGACCGACAGACTCGCCGCCGCCACCGCGCGCTCGACCGCCGCGCGCAGCTCGAAGCCCTGCGCG
Organism: Catenulispora sp. GP43; assembly: GCF_041260665.1. Lineage (NCBI taxonomy): Bacteria > Bacillati > Actinomycetota > Actinomycetes > Catenulisporales > Catenulisporaceae > Catenulispora > Catenulispora sp. GP43. The sequence goes on from NZ_JBGCCT010000024.1 coordinate 15,287, forward strand.
AGCGCGGCGGCGAGCACGCCGACCAGGGCGTCGCCGGCGCCGGTGGTATCGCGGACCCGTTCGGGGTGCGGCGCGGGAACGTGGTCGACCGCCTCGGCGGTGATGAGCACGGCGCCAGCCGCGCCGAGGGTGACCAGCACCGATCGCGCCAGCTCACGCAGCCGCGGCGCCGCGTCAGCGACGTCCTGCACCGTGCCGAGCCCGGCCCCGATGAGCTGACCGGCCTCGATCTCGTTGACCACCAACGGATCGGCCCCGGCCAGGCCCGCGCCGAGGTCCTGGACCGGGGCGAGGTTCACCACCGCGCGCACCCCGAGTTCGGCGGCCAGGCGCAGCGCCGCCCGGTTCACGCTCGGCGCCACCTCGCCCTGCAGCACCATCACGGCGGCGGAGCGCAGCACGTCGCGACTCAGGATCCTGTCGTCCAGGGCCTGATTGGCGCCGCCGATCACGATGATCTCGTTCTCCCCGGCCTCGCTCAGTAGCACCAGCGCCCGTCCGCTGGCGGTGCCGTCGAGCGTGGCGACCATCGAGGTGTCGACGCCGTACCCCGTCAGCTGTGCGAGCGCCGCCGCACCGCGCTCGTCCGCGCCGACCGCTCCGACGAACGCCACCTCGCCGCCGGCGACCGCGGCGGCCACCGCCTGGTTCGCGCCCTTCCCGCCGAGGCCGGTCGCCCGCTCCCGCCCGTGCACCGTCTCCCCCGGCGCCGGCAGCTCGGCCACCCCCACGACCTCGTCGACGTTGATGCTGCCGATCACGACCACGCGCCGCGACGCCGTCCGCTCCATGCGGCAATCATTCCACTGACTTATGAATGATCCCGGAACATTCATTGGACTCATCGATGTGGTCCGGCTTCGATGAGAGTCTTGAAGATCCGAGTCGCGACTGTCCAGTTCGAACCCCTTCCCGCCGACAAGGACCACAACCTCGCGCGCGTCGAGTACTTCGCCCGCGCCGCCGCCGAGGACGGCGCCCAGCTCGTCGCACTGCCGGAGCTGTGCCTGGTCGGCAATCGCCACCTCACCAGACGATCGCCCGAGGAACTGCGCGCCATCGCAGAGCCCGAGGACGGCCCGTCGATCACCAGAGTCAGGGAACTGGCACGGCGGCTCGGGACCGGCATCGCGGTGGGGCTGCTCACCGAGCGCGGGGGCCGGCTGTTCAACGCCTACGCGGTGTGTCTCCCGGACGGAGCCGTCCACATCCATCGCAAGCTGCACACCGCCGGCTACAACGGAATCGATGAAGGAGACGGCTTCACTGTCTTCGACACCCCGTGGGGCGTCCGCCTCGGCGTCCTGATCTGCTTCGACAACAACATCGTGGAGAACGTGCGGGCGACGGCGGTCCTCGGCGCGCAGATCCTGCTGGCGCCGCACCAGACCGGAGGGACTCACACGATGGTCCCGTTCGGCGAGAGCCCGCTCCCGCTCTCGCTGTGGGAGAACCGCGACACGGACCCCGATGCGGTCCGCGCGGCGTTCGCCGGGCCGACCGGACGCGAGTGGCTCCGGCTGCACCTGCCGGCCAGGGCCCACGACAACGGCATGTTCATCGTGTTCAGCAACGGCGTCGGCCGCGACGACGACGAGGTCCGCACCGGCCACGCGATGGTCGTCGACCCGTGCGGGCGGATCGTCGCCGAGAGCCGGGCGATCGAGGACGCCATGGTGAGCGCCGACCTCGACCTGGATCTGGTCGACGGCTCGGTCGGACGGTGGTGGATGCGGGCGCGGCGGCCGGAGCTCTACCGGGAGCCGGCCGCCGCGCGATCCGCTTCCTAGCCAATGGTGACCACCCCTGCGGACGCCGCGGGTCCGACGCCGGCGGCGTTGCGGGCCGCCACCGTGACGGCGTAGGCGTCGCCGTGCACCAGACCGCCGACGACCGCGAACGTGTCGCGGCCGTTGGTCGCCCAGACCTCCGTCTTGCCGGTCTCGGTGACGGTGGTGACCGTTCCGGTCTTCTGGTCCGTCAGCGTCACGTCGTACGACAGGGTCGGAGTAGTGCCCTTCGCCACGACCGCCGGGTTCCAGTGCACACTCACGTCACCGACGCCCGCGTCCGCCGAAGCCGAGGCCGGTGCGGCCGGAAGCGCGGTCGTCGGGGCCGGCGTCACCGCGCCGGTCGGCAACGACGGGGAGCTGTGCGGGTCGGCCGCGCGGGGCCCGGTATCCGCTGTGACAGTGAACGTATACGGCGTTCCGTCCGCCAGTCCGGGCACCAACACGTAGAACGTCTTCAGATACGCCGAAGCGTCGACCCTCACCTGCTCCCCACCCGGCGACGCCGTCACCGTGTACGCCGTGACCGGCCGCCCCTGGTCGAAGAACGTCGGCGTGAACGACACGTACGCCGCACCCTCCCCCGCGAACGCCGCCGCCTGCTGCGGAGCGTCCGGGATGGCGCCGCGGGTGCGTCCCGGGTCCACGGCCGGCAGCCCGCGGAAGCGCGGCTCCAGGCCGGCCGCGTCCACGATCGCGCGCGGCGCGTCCTGCGGACCGGTGATGATCGTGTTGGCCGCGACCACCACGCCGCGGGCGTCGGAGTCAGGGTCGCCCTGCTGCCAGTAGTTGTGCTCGATGTCCAGCGGGTCGTCGGTCTTCCCGTCGGCCGGCGGCACATAGTCGGCGTGCCGCGCGCCCCAGTCGTTCTGGTTGCCGTACTCGACGTTCGAGGTGATGGTCAGGAACGTCGAGCCGTTGTCGCAGTAGATCGCGTGTCCGTGGTCGAGGATGTCGTGGATGACGTTCCCGCTGATCTGCTCCCCGTCGCCCAGCGAGGACCCGGTGATGCCCTGCGTGTAGATGGCTCCGCCGTCGGCGAGGTACTGCATCGCGTCGTAGATGAGGTTGTCGGAGACCACGTTGCCGTGGCTGGAGTTGGCGATCGCCGGCGCCTTGATCTTGTCCGGCCAGCCTCCCCAGCCGAGCGAGATCGCGGTGTAAGGGGTGTGGTCGATTTGGTTGTGCGAGATCAGTGAGTTCTCGGCGTAGCCCACGTCGATCCCGACGCCGCTGCGGTACTCCGCCGACGTGGAGTAGATGTGGTTGTCGGTGATCTGGTTCCCGACGGTGTGATCGCCCGCGACCGCCGGCAGCGGATCGTCCACGCCGCCGAGTTCCAGGCCGTTGCCGGAGATGTCAGTGAACACCGAACCGGTCACCGCGTCGCCCTGCGACCCGTCGCCGAGGTCCAGGCCGGCCGCTCCGAGGTGGGCGAAGACGTCGCCGGTGAACGAGATCCGCTGATCGTGGTCGAACGAGATGTTGCCCGGCTCCTTGGTCCAGTTCCCGAACGGGCAGGTCCCGCCGGCGATGAACTGGCACAGGCCCTGCGTCGCGTATCCGTCGGCGCCGGTGATCGTGTAGCCGGCCTGGATCTCCGAGAAGCCCTCGGCCGAACTCGGCTGGTCCCACGTCCCGTAGGAGAACCGCAATCCGGAGAACGCGATGTCGTGGACCGGCGCGTCAGCCGTGCCGGTGCCGCTGACCAGCGTCTGCGCAGTGGACAGCTCGACGTCGGCACGGTCGGGACGCTCGCCGGGCAGCGGGACGTAGTCCACGCGTCCGGCCTTGGCGTCGTAGTAGAACTGGCCCGGCTGCCGCAAGAGCTCCCGCGCGTTCTCCACCGAGGCCGGGAGCTCGTGGTTGCCGACCGAGGCCGGGCCGACGAGGTTCACGGTCCGCCCGGAGCTATCCGTGCGCATCACGCGCTGCGTGGAGTTGATCCAGCAGGGCTCTGCCATGGTGATGGTCGTGCCGGAGATCGAGGCGATCGGGCACCTGGGCTCGGTCCAAGCGCCGAGGCCGCCGGTGTGCAGCGACCAGTAGCCGTCGCCGCCGCTGTAGACGAACTCGATGGCGGTCGGATTCCCCCACGACGCCATCAGATCCGAGGACGCGGTGTAGCCGGCGGGCGTCGCGGTCAGGGTCACCGGCACGGCTCCGGACGCGCGTTGCGCACGGCGCCCGTCGATGTACATCTCGCGCGACGGCAGCCCAGCCGGCGCCGGGGCCGACCAGATCCGCGCGCCGGCCGGCGTCGTCTGCCCCGACGGCCGGAACCCCTCGACGCGCGTGCCGCCGCTGATCACCGGATGCGCGCCGGGGGCGGCGGTCCAGGTCACGGTGTGGCCGTTCGTCCCGGAGTCCCGGGCGTCCAGGGCCAGCGGCTGCGTCATCGGGTAGGTGCCGTCGGCGAGTTCGACGCGGATGTCGCCGGCCATCGCGGAGTTCAGTGATCGGACGATCTGCTGCGCGCGTTGCAGGGAGTGCACGGCGCGGCCGGGGTTCGTGCCACTGTCGTGGTCGTCGCCCCACGGGGAGACGAAGACCGTGGTGACGGTGCGGTGATCGGGACTGCTGCCGGTCGAGGCCGCGGCCGTGGTGCCGGCGGCGAGTGCCGCGGCCGCGGCGAGAGCTGTCACGAGGCGTCTGGGTTGTCGTCGAACCCTGATCATGGGGGCCCTTCCGTTAACATCCTTTACTCGTCAGGGGTCACCCTGATGATTCCTCGGATGTCTGTCAACCCCGAACACTGAAACAGCGGCTGGACCAGGGTCCAGCCGCCGCCGTCGCAGCTTGTTCCAGTCAGAGATCAGATGTATCGCTGCGCGAGCTCCGGCGACTGCGCGCCGAACGCCGCGAGGTCGGCGGCGGACACCGCCTGCAGCAAGTCTTCGCGCTCGACGCCGGGAGCACAGACCACCTCGCCGAGCTCGAGTCCGCGCAGACTCGCGGTCACCACGTCGTCGGCCGACATGCGCGGGACGGCGCTGAGGTCGAGGCCCTGGCGCTCGTGGAATTCGGTCGCCACGACGCCCGGGCACAGCACCTGCACCTTGATGCCCTGCGCCTTGACCTCCTCATGCAGCGTCTGGGAGAAGGCGACGCTGCCGGCCAGCGTCCCGGCGTAGACCGCGCGCCGCACCGGCACCTGCTCCAACGTCGCCGGCCCGCTGAAGGCGATCATGCCGGCGACGTTGACGATGGCGCCCCCGCCGCGCGCCAGCATGCCGGGGACCGCGGCGCGGGACAGCATGACCGGCGCGACGGCCTTCACGTGCAGGAGCTCGGCGGCCTTGGCGGCCGGGAGCTCGGCGAACGGCATGTAGTGCGCGACGCCGGCGTTGTTGACCAGCAGCGTCAGCGGCTCGGCCGTACAGACGTCGGCGACGGCCGCGACGCCCTCGTCGGTGGCCAGATCGGCGACCAGCGGCCGCACCTTGACCTGCGGCAGCTCGTCCACCAGCGCGTCGAGGCGTTCGCGGCGGCGGCCGACGACGATCAGGTCGTGGCCGAGGCCCCCGAGCCGGCGGGCGAAGGCCTGGCCGATGCCGGAGGAGGCGCCGGTGACCAGCGCCAACCCGGTCATGCGAACCGTCCGGTGGTCGTGGAGTCCATGAGAAGTCCTTCGATCGAGGTGCCTAACCATCCGGTTAGTCAATTTAAGCTTCACTAACCGGTTAGTCAACCGATAGGCTGATCCCATGGCCGCACAGGAGACCAAGGCGCGCATCCTCGCCGCCGCGTTCCAGGAGTTCGCCGACCACGGCGTGGCCGGCGCCCGCGTGGACCGCATAGCGAAGAACGCCGCCTGCAACAAGAACCTGATCTACGTCTACTTCGACAGCAAGGAGAACCTCTTCGCCACGGTCCTGGACCACCACCTCGCCGACGCCTACGCCGGCCTGGAGTTCACCCCCCAGAACCTCCCCGACCTGGCCCGCCGCGTCTTCGACTACGCCCAGGCCAACCCGGACGTCTACCGCCTGCTGGCCTGGGCCACCCTGGAGCGCACCGCCGCCCGCCCGCCGGCGCGCGAACGCGAACACGACCGCAAGCTCCCGCTGATCCGCGAGCAGCAGGACGCCGGAGCGGTGGCCGGCACGGTCCCGCCCGAGCTGATCCTGATGGCGGTCATGGCCCTGGCGACGGCCTGGTCCCCGGCGTTCCCGTTCGGCGCGACCGCGAACCCGGACACGGAGTTGGAGACGGCGGCGATCCGGGAGGCGGTCGGGGCGATGGTGGAGCGGATCGTGCGGCCGGAGCGGTAAAGGTTGGAGCTAGCCGAGCTCACACAAATACGTCACCGCGGGCTTCCCGTTGAGCATCCGCTCCCCGGTCGCCACGAACCCGTTGTGCTCGAGCACCTTGTGCGAGGCCGGGTTGTCGAGCGTCACCTTGGCGCGCAGCGTGGTGAGGCCGTAGGTGGTGGCGGCGAGTTTGCGGATCTCGGCGACGGCGGCGGTGGCCAGGCCTTGGCCGGCGGAGGCGCGGGCGATGCGGTAGCCGAGTTCGGCTGAGCCGTCGGCGACTTCGACCAGGTTGACGCGGCCCGCGATCCGGCCCGTGTCGGTCACCAGGACGTGGAAGTAGTCCGTGCCCTGTTCCTGCCATCGCAGGAGTTGGGCGTGGCGGGCGGCGAAGTCGGCGAAGTAGTCGTCGCCGCGGTCGGGGATCGAGGCGGCGAAGTAATCGCGGTTCTCCAGCTCGAAGGCCAGCAGGGCGTCGGAGTGGTCGGCGCGGACCAGTTCAAGGTGTGGCATCGGTGCTCCCGGAGGCGAAGAGGCTGCCCAGATCGACCGAGACAGTAGATCCCCCGGGCCACCTCACAGTCACCTCATTTCCGCGGACGTCGACCACGTCGGCCAGGTCGGCCAGGTCGATGTCAGGCGCGGTGTCCGCAGCCTCCAGAACGTGTAGTGCGACGTGCACGGATCCGACCGAGGGCACAGATTCGAACGGCGAAAGCCCTGCGGACAGGTACGGCACAGCGCTGTGTCGTCCGCACGCGTTCGCATCCTCATAGCGCGCAACGGATCCGGACTCATAACCGTGCACGCCGGCCACCCGCGACCGGACACCATCGCCGACCGCCCAGGCGGCGACGCCATCCGCGCCGCACTCGACCTCGGCGTCCGAGGCGACCGCGTGCCCGCCCTCGCGCAGCGACCACCCGGCCGGTGCCGTCACCAGATGGCAGCGCAGCTCGTACCGGGCGGTGACCAGCGAAGCCGTCACGATCCGCGCTCCGGCCAGCTCCCGCCCCGAGGCCCCGATGCGCGGCAGGTGCCACGACGCGACGTACCCCTCCCCCGCCGCGACCCCCATGATCCGCCCGCGCCGGGTCGCCCGGCCCCACTCGTCGACGAGCGCCACGTGCCCGTCCACGCCGGTGGCCCACGCGCGATCCGACCACGCCGCCCCGGTACCGGGAGCCGTACGCGTCGAGTACGCGAACTTCGCATAATGCGGGTCACCGGGATCGTCGGCGTAGTTGGCGTGATCGCTGCCGTGGTTGACGACGCGCACGATCCCGTCTCCCAGGCCGCGCTGCACCGCCCAACCAAGCGACGGAAGGATCGTCACCGAGTCCTCGGCGGGAGTATCAGAAGGCGCCGACTCGGACCACAAAGGATGTGAAGCCGGGGCCGCCAACCCCAAGAACCCCATCCCCGCAAAGTAAGCAGACCCCGGCCCGCTGTACTCCTGCACCGCCGGCAAGAACTCCCGCGCGCCCCAACCCAGGCTCGGCGCCTCGTCACCATCCACTCCGAGCCGCCGGAAGTAGTCCAGCGTCCGTCCCGCGATCCCACGCACCACACCCGGCGCGAGCGAATCCACCCCGGCGATCCCAGCGGTCCACAGCCCGCCCAACACGGCGTGCCGATAAGCCAGCGAACGCCCCAGATGCAGCGGTGCGCCGTCGTCGCCGAACAGCAGCGCGTAGGAGGCGGCAAACGAGCTCAATCGCTCCCGGAACCGCTCGGCCCGCGATCCCGATCCCCATTCCCCTCGCAGCAGATACCACTGCCACAGGAAAGGCTGGAACACCCACGAGTTGTAGTGATCGACGTTCCGCCCCGGCTCGCCCGCGGGCCCGTCGTTGTACCAGCCCTCCCCGAGGTACCAGGACTCGACGCGCTCGACGTTCTCCGCGCCGTGGCCGCCGTCGACCGGGATCCCGACCGACTCCAGGAACGCCTCGATCACCGCCGGGAACAACAGCCAGTTGTTGTGCTGCCACACCCGCAGCCGCGCGTGGTGCGCGAGCCAGTCGGCGAGCCGCTCACGCACCGGATCAGGGAGCTGATCCCAGACCTGCTCCCGGCACAGCGCCAATCCGAACGCCAGGTTCGCCGCCTCCACGGCCGGCTGCGTGATCCCGGCGTGCGGCCAGTCCTCGAAGCCGACGGCGCGCGGCCAGAAGCCGCCGCTTGCCGGGTCCATGGCCGCGGCCAGGCCATCGGCGTACCACCCCGCGTGCCCGAGCGGATCGCCCTCGCCGCCGCCGAGCCGGGCGGCCGCGATCAGGAAGCTGCGGGCGAAGCCCTCCATGCCGTCGCTGAGCGGCCCGCTCTGCGAGACCGGACCCGGCGGGCAGATCAGCGCCCCGCCGCCCACCGCGTGCTTGCGGGCGGTCAGCAGCCAGCGGTCGGCCTCGGCTTCCCATTCGGCGCGTGAGAATTCGGCGCGTGCGAACAAGGGTCGAGCCTTTCGATCAGGAGGCCGGCGGAGGCGCCGTCGAGTCGCGGATCACCACATGCGTGCCGACGTGGCGGGTGTCGGTCGGGCCGTCGGACTCCCCGCGCAACGCGACGGCCAGCCGCACCGCCTCGCGCCCCATCTGCTCCAGCGGCAGGTGCACCGTGGTCAGCGTCGGGGTCACCTCGGCGGCCAGCGGGATGTCGTCGTACCCGACCACCGACACGTCCTGCGGTACCCGGAGGCCCGCCTCGCGCAGCGCCTGCATCGCGCCGACCGCGACGCCGTCGTTGGCGCCGAAGACCGCGGTGAACTCCCCGGCCGAACCGTCGCGGAGCAGCTGCGCGACCCGCTCGTAGCCGAACCGGCGGCTGAAGGCGCCGGGCTGGATCAGCCGCTCGTCGAGCTCCAGCCCGCGGCTGGCGTGCGCGCGCCGGAAGCCGGCCACGCGTCCTTGGTGGACGGAGAGCTGTTCCGGCCCGCCGACGTACAGGATCCGGCGGTGTCCGAGGCCGAGCAGGTACTCGGTGATGGCGTGCGCGCCGCCGGTGTTGTCGTAGTCGACCACGCCGGCCGGGACGCCCGGCTCCAGCGGCGGGCGGCCGCACAGCACCAGCCACGAGCCCTCGCGGCCCAGGGCCCGGGCGCGGTCGGCGAGCTTGCGGCGGTAGGCCGGGTCGTCCACGCCGCCGCCGACCAGGATCACGGCGTCCGCGCGCTGTTCGTGCAGGGCGTCGATCAGGTCCAGCTCGCCGCCGACCACGCCGTAGGTGCTGCAGACCAGGCACAGCTTGCCGTCCTCGGCGGCCTGGCGCTGCACGCCGTGCGCGATGAAGGTGTAGAAGGGGTCGATGATGTCCTGGACGATGATGCCGACCGTGCGGGTCCGGGAGCCGGCCAGCGCGCGGGCGTGCGCGTTCACCACGTAGCCCAGGGTGCGCACCGCCTGTTCGACCTTGCGGCGGGTCTCGGCGGCCACCGGGTAGTTGCCGTTGAGGACCCGGGACACCGTGGCCGTGGACACGCCCGCGGCCTCGGCGACCTCCTGGACGGTGGCCCGCTTGGGACCGGCGGCGTCCCGCGGCGTCCGCGGCGTCCGTGGTGTCCGCGGCGGCTTGCCCTGCGGCGTCGGCACCCTGACCGCTCCTCTCGTCCTGCTCTTCGGCTGTGGCCTCACGCCAGCCGGTCCAGCTGGTCGGGAAGTACCTCATACCGTAGTGGCAGTCCGGCTACGTACCGTTCCACCTCTTCCACGGCCAGGCGCCCCAGGCGCAACACCTCGCCGCCCAGCGCGCCGGCGATGTGCGGGGTGAGGAAGACGTTGGGCAGCGTGAACAGCACCGAGTCCGGCGGCAGCGGCTCGGTGGCGGTGACGTCCAGGACCGCGTCCAGGCGGCCGGAGACCAGTTCGGCGGTCAGCGCCGTCTGGTCGACGATCGGGCCGCGGGCGGTGTTCACCAGGACCGCGCCGTCGCGCATAAGGGCCAGGCCGCCGGCGTCGAGCATGCCGCGGGTGACCGGGGTCAGCGGCGCGTGCAGGCTCACCACCTCCGAGGCCGCCAGCAACTCCTCCAGCGAGGTCAGCCGGACCCGGGGGTCGGCGGTCAGCTCGCCGGCCTCGTACGGGTCGTAGACCAGCACGTCGGCGTCGAGCACGTCGCGCAGCAGCCGCACCACCTTGCGGCCGATGCGGGAGGCGCCGACGACGCCGACGGTCATCCGGTGGGTGCCGATCGGGCTGATGCCGTCCAGGTTGCGGTGGGTGCCGTCGGCCGAGCGCAGGCCGCGCCGGTAGCGCGCGGCCGCGGTGAAGGCGCGCTTGGCGCCCAGGATGATCGCGGCCAGCGTGTACTCGGCGACCGGCACCGCGTTCGCCTCGGCCGCCGAGCAGACCCGCACGCCGGCCGCGAAGGCCTCCGGCGTCATCAGGAACTTCACGGTGCCGGCGGCGTGCACCACCAGACGCAGCCGGGGCGCGGCGGCCAGCAGGTCGGCATCGATCCGCGGCGAGGACCACGACGTCAGCAGGACCTCGGTGGCGGCCAGCGCGGCGGCGAACGCCGGCTCGGCCAGGCTCGGGACCTCGCCGCCGGTCAGGATGCTCGCGGTCGCGGCCAGGCGCTCGCGGCTCTCGGCGTCCAGGACCAGCGCGGATTCCTCGGCGGTCACGGCCAAGAGCAGGGTCGGACGGTCCGGCGCGGTGGCCGGGGCCGGGATGTGCGCGGCCGTGTGGGACGTGGTCAGGATGATCTCCCCCTCCGCTGTGTGTCGATGGGGATGGTACACGCTTACTACAGCCGGAGCGCAAGACCACAACGCCGGGAACTGCGAGAAAACGGTTTGGGTACTGGGGGGTTGACAGGAATGCAGCTCAGTCGAATACTCCTGTCCAGCTCATCACATTAGTAAGCGATTACCGGCGGGAGAGCACGTTGACCGAGATACGCGCCGCGGACCGCCCGGCTTCCAGATCCGTGTCTGACAAGGCCGCGGTCGGCGGCCATCCCCGCGTCCGTTCCCGACGCGGTCGGCGGACCGCGGGCACCGTCGCGCGCCCCTCGCTGACCCTCTGGCAGCGGATCAAGCGCGACAGGGTGATGCTCGCCCTGATGCTGCCGGGGTTCTTGTACTTCGCGGTGTTCAGCTACGCGCCGCTGTTCGGCTACCTGGCGGCGTTCGAGGACTACCAGCCGTACACCGGCTTCGTGCACAGCACCTGGGTCGGCCTGCAGAACTTCACGGATCTGTTCGCCGACCAGGCGTTCTGGTCCGCGCTGAGCAACACCTTCGTCATCAGCCTGATCCAGCTGATCCTGTTCTTCCCGGCCCCGATCGGGCTGGCGCTGCTGCTGAACTCGGTCGCCTCGGCGCGGATCCGCAAGTTCGTGCAGAGCGTGGTCTACCTGCCGCACTTCATCGGCTGGGTGGTGATCGTCTCGATCTTCCAGGAGGTGCTGGGCCCGACCGGCGCGATGCAGCACATGATGTCGGCCGTCGGCCTGCCGCGCTTCGACTTCATGTCCAACCCCGGGTTCTTCCCGTGGCTGGTGGCGGTCCAGGCGATCTGGAAGGACTGCGGCTGGGGCACGATCATCTTCCTGGCCGCGCTGATGGCCGTCGACCAGGGCCTGTACGAGGCCGCGGCCGTGGACGGCGCGGGCCGCTGGCGACGCTTCCGCAGCGTCACCCTGCCGGGGATCATGCCGGTCGTCATCCTGCTGCTGATCCTGCGCCTGGGCACGATCCTGTCGGTCGGCTTCGAGCAGATCCTCCTGCAGCGCGACACCGTCGGCGCCAAGGCCGGCGAGGTCCTGGACACCTACGTGTACTACCACGGCGTGGCCACCCAGCAGTGGGGCACCGCCGCGGCGGCCGGCCTGATCAAGGCCGTCGTGGGACTGGTACTGGTGCTCGGCGCCAACAAGCTCGCGCACCGCTTCGGACAGGAAGGGATCTACAGCCGTGGCGACCGTTGAGATGGACGCGAAGCCGGCACTGACCGGGCGGCCGCCGTGGATGGAGCGGCCCACGTGGTTCGGGCGCGGCGGGAAGATCCTGGCGATCGCCGTGATCAGCGCCCTGGTGGTCTACCCGTTCCTGGCGGTGGTGGCGACCAGCCTGTCCTCGGAGTCCGACATCGCGGCCTCCGGCGGCCTGGTGATCTGGCCCTCGCACCCGACCTTCGACGCCTACCGCTACGTGTTCAGCGGCGGCATCGTCTCGCAGGCGCTGTGGATCAGCTTCGCCGTGACGGCGGTCGGCACCGCGCTGAGCATGGCGGCCACCATCGGGATGGCCTACGGCCTGTCCCGGCGCGGCGTGGTCGGCGGGCGGTTCTTCCTGGCCACCGCGCTGTTCACGATGCTGTTCACACCGGGCGTCATCCCCATGTTCCTGACCGTGCAGAAGCTCGGGCTCTACAACACCCTGGCCTCCCTCGTGGTGCCCAGCCTGGTCAGCGCCTTCAACCTGGTGGTGCTGCGCTCGTTCTTCATGAACCTGCCCGCCGAACTGCTGGACGCCGCCCGCATCGACGGCCTCGGCGACTGGCGGATCCTCACCCGCGTGGTGCTGCCGCTGTCCAAGGCGGTGCTCGCAGTCGTGGCGTTGTTCTACGCGGTCTCCTACTGGAACGCCTTCTTCAACGCCCTGCTCTACCTGAACGACACCAGCAAGTGGCCGCTGGCCCTGGTGCTGCGCGGCCTGGTGATCGGCGGAGAGGCGACAAGCGCGGCCAACGAGGGCGTCGTGCCGCAACAGGCGGTGCAGATGGCCGTCGTCGTCGTGAGCGTCGTCCCGATCGCCGCCGTTTATCCCTTCCTGCAGCGCTACTTCACCAAGGGCGTGCTCACCGGCGCCGTCAAGGGCTGAGGACGTCCCCAACGCCATCTGGCACCGCACTCATTGACACCGCACTCACTGGCACCGCACTCATCGGAGGAAGCATGCTCACACCCCAAAGCCTCGGGCGCCGCGGGTTCCTGCGCGGCGTCGGCGCCGCGGCGGCCTTGACCGCGGGCGGCTCGACGCTGGCCGCGTGCGGCAGCGGCAAGGCCGCGGCCGAGAACAAGGCCGGCAGCGCCGCGCAGGTCCAACTGCCGACGTACACGCCGCTGGCGAACGGCCCGAAGCCGGACCTGCCGGGCACCGACGCCGGCGTCCCGGCCGGCTTCTACAGCTATCCGGCCTCGCCGACCACCGCGTTCGCCAGCCCGCCGCTGTCCGGGGGCAAGTTCTCGGCGATGACGCCGCTGTTCACCGCGCCGCCGCCGGCCCGGGGCTCCAACCCGGCGTGGCAGGCGATGGAGAAGAAGATCGGCGCGAGCGTCGACCTCACGATGGTGGTCGGCGACGACTTCGACACCAAGCTCTCGACGCTGATCGCCGGCGGCGGCCTGCCGGACCTGATCCAGTACGACGGCCTGGCCGGCGTCCCCACCATCAGCAATCTGCCGCAGTTCCTGGACTCGCAGATCGCCGACCTCACCGAGCTCATCGGCGGGGACAAGGTCAAAGAGTACCCGCACCTGGCGGCGATCCCGAAGGTGTTCTGGGAGCAGTGCACGGTGGCCGGGAAGCTCTACTTCATCCCGATCCCGCGCGGCATCAGCGCCGGCGCCGGCCTGTACCGGCAGGACCAGTTGGCCGCCGCGGGCGTCAACAGCTACACGGACATCAAGAACTCCGACGACTTCTTCACGCTTCTCAAGGAGCTGACGAACCCGGGCAAGGACCGCTACGCGCTGGCCACCAGCGCCAACGGCAACTACTACTGTCTCCAGATCTTCCAGCAGATCTTCGGCGTCCCGAACAAGTGGCGGGTGGACGGCGGCGGCAAGATGACCGCCGACATCGAGACCGACGAGTTCAAGGCCGCACTGGAGTTCATGGTGAAGGTGGCCAAGGCCGGCTGCTACTACCCGGGCTCGCAGGGCTGGACCAAGGCCAAGATGGAGGACGCGTTCCAGTCCGGCAAGGCCGCTCTGATCTACGACGGCCTGCCGGCGCTGTCCACCAGTGTCTGGGCCACCGCGCAGAAGATCGACCCGAACGCCAAACTGATGCCGTTCGTCCCGTTCGGCGCCAACGGCGGGCCCGGCGTCGCCTACCAGGACAACGTCGTCTTCGCCGGCACCATGCTGAAGAAGGCCGACCCCGCGAAGCTGGCGGACGTCCTCAAGCTCGCCGACTTCCTGGCCGCGCCGTTCGGGACCGAGGAGTACCTGCTCAAGACCTACGGTGTCGAGGGCACGGACTACACGCTGGACGCCAACCACAACCCGGTGCAGACCGCACAGGGCAAGAACGACGCGAACGTCACCTGGAAGTACGTCGCCGCGCCGCAGCTGGTCACCTACAACCCCGGCGTCAACGACCTCACCGACGCGGTCCACCAGGCCTACTCCGAGCTGGTCCCGATGGCCCTCGCGGACCCGACCGCGACGCTGTACTCGCCGACGTACGGCAAGCAGGGCGTCTCGCTGTACAAGGCGGTCACGGACACCGTGACGCAGATCGTCGGCGGGCAGTCGGGCATGAGCGCCTTCGACTCCGCGCTGAAGACCTGGCGCAGCCAAGGCGGCGACCAGATCCGGTCGGAGTTCGAGCAGGCGTACGCCAGCGCGCCGAAGAGCTGAGGGGCGGACGCCGCTCATGCGGGAAGCGATATTCGAGGAGCTGCTCGCCCGATACGAGCGACAGCTCCTCAGTCGAATCAAAGCCACCAGGATCCAGCTGGATCTCGATGTGTCCGACGAAGGACACACCACCTTGAGCTACGCGCAGCTGCGGACCTTGGCGCTGGCAGACCCCAGCGCGACCGCGACCGTCGTAGACGCCCTACGCTTCCTGCATGAGAACGCCTTCCACCCCGAAGCCGAGGAGACTGGCAACTGGTGGCACTGGGAGATCGGGACACCGCGCATCCTGCTGGACATCTGCGTCCTGCTTCGTGCGCACATCCCCGACGCCGATCTGAAGGACTACCTCGCGGCGGTGCGGTGGTTCTGTCCGGACCCCGACCGCCAGGTCAAGACAGGGCCGTGGTCGCCGCTGACCGAGACCGGGGCCAACCGCGCTGACAAAGCCCTGATCGTGGCGCTGTCCGGACTGCTCGCCGGCGACGCCGATCGCGTTGCGCTGGCCCGAGACGGGCTGTCGCCGTTGTTCGAGTACGCGACCTCCGGCGACGGTTTCTACGAGGACGGGTCGCTCATCCAGCACGACACGGTCGCGTACACCGGCTCGTACGGAGTCGTGCTGCTGACGTCGGTCGCCGAGGTCCTGGCGCTGCTGCGCGGTTCGCCGTGGGAGGTCAGCGATCCGGGCGTGTCAGTGGTCTTCGACGCGGTCGAGAAGTCGTTCCTGCCCTTCCTGTTCGAGGGCCGGATGATGGACACGGTGCGGGGCCGGGCCATAGCGCGGCAGCACTCGCGGGACCGGGACATCGGCGCCGCGACGCTCGACGCGATCCGGCTGTTGGCAGAGAGTGCCCCTTCTTCGTACGCCGAACGCTGGAGAGCGTTGCAGCGGCCGACCGGGTTCCACGTGTTCGGCGCGATGGACCGCGTCGTGCACCACCGGCCGCGCTGGTCCGCCGCGCTGTCGCTGTCCTCGGAGCGCATCGCGCGCTACGAGTGCGGCAACGGCGAGAACCTGCACGGCTGGTACACCGGCGACGGCATGCTCTACATCTACGACCTCGATGATCCCGACCACTACACGGACGAGTTCTGGCCGACGGTCGACCCCTACCGGCTCCCCGGCACGACGGTCGACACGCGGCTGCGCGAGGACGTCGGACGCGGCTCGGGCCGGGGCACCGGCGCCGTCATGGCGCCGAACCGGGTCGCCGGCGGCACGGTCTTCGAGGGCGGGTTCGGCACCGCCGAACTCGACCTGCACGGCGAGGGAAGCACGCTGCGCGCGCACAAGAGGTGGCACTTCCTGGACGACGCCGTGGTGGCGCTGGGGACGGACATCTCCGCCTCCGACGGCCGCCGGATCGAGACGATCGTGGAGAACCGGAACCTGCATGTGGACGCCGGCCGGCGGTTCGTCGTGGACGGCGTCGTGCAGGAGCCGGAGCTCGGCGTCGAACGCCGGCATCTCGGTGTGCAGTGGGCCCATCTGGAGGGCGTCGGCGGCTACGTGTTCCCCGGCGGCACCGATCTGATATCGCTACGCGAGGAGCGCACCGGGACGTGGCACGCCATCGACGTGGGCGTCTCCACCGAGGGCGACGAGGTCGAGGTCCGGCGGGTCTTCCACACGTTGTGGCTCGACCACGGCGTCTCGCCGCGGCGGGCCGGATACATGTACGTGCTCCTCCCAGGAGCCAGCGAAGAGGGGACGGCGAGACGTGCTGCTCAGCTTTGACGATCTGGACGTCGCGCAGAACGAGGTACGCAGGCTGCTCGCGGCCGGTCAGGGGCAGGACCTGGAGGTACGGCTCAGTGCCAAGGCCTACGCGCGGACCGCTCCCCTGGTCCTCACCGAGCTGGACTCCGGGCGCAACGGCCACACGGTGACGTGGTCCGCCGAGCCCGGCGGGCGTGCCGAGCTCTCCGGGGGCGTCGCGCTCGGCGGATGGCGGCCGGCCGGTGACGGCCGGTGGGTCGCGACGGTTCCGGAGGGGATTCCCACGCCTCGCCAGCTCTATATCAATGGTCTGCGAGCGTCGTGGGCACGCAGTGACTGGCTGGAACACGACGGCTGCGAAATCGGTCCGGAGGGGATGACTGGCGCTGGCTCACTCGGGGTCGCCGCTTATGCGCGTCCGTCGGATGTCGAGATGGTGTTCCGGGTGCGGTGGCGTGCCTACCACTGTCCGGTCGTGGGCGTCTCGGACGATATGATCCGGTTCGCAGAGCCCTGCTGGACTAATGCGCTGCCGGGCACCGGCCGCGTGGGGCCGCACTGGGACAACACCGCGGTCGGGACCGAGATCCACGCGTGGTCGATGTTCGCCACCAACGCCTTGGAACTCCTCACGGAGCCCGGGCACTTCGTATGGAACTCCGACGAGCGCACTGTCACCTATCTGCCGCGGGCTGGCGAGGATATGGAGACCGCGCAGGTCGTGGTCCCCGCCAATGAACAGCTGGTGATCCTGGACGGCGCACACGACCTCGTTCTCAAAGACCTGACCTTCAGCCACACCGCCTGGCACCGATCCGACGACGGCTACGTCGGGGCGCAGGCGGGATTCACGCTGACCGGCGCGTCGGGTCCGCTCGGGGAGGCCGGGTCGCATTACACGAAGCCGGCCGCGGCACTGACCGTGCGCGGGGGACGGCGGATCACGGTGAGCGGCTGCGAGTTCGTGCACCTCGGCGGGGCCGGAGCCGTGTTGGAGGCTGGGACCAAGGACACCACAGTCACGGCTTGCTCGTTCAGCCACCTGTCGTCCGGCGGCGTCTACGTCGGCGACATCGATCCGCATCCCGCCTTGGACCTGGCCGACGAGCACAACACAGTGTCCTTCAACACCTTCCTCGGGACCGGCGCGGAGTTCACCGACTCGGTCGCCGTCTGGGCCGGATACACCCGGAACCTGGTCGTCGACCACAACACCCTGGAGCACCTCCCCTACTCCGGCATCAGCGTCGGCTGGGGATGGAACCAGCCCGAGGCGCAGGATCCGTGGCTCGGGGACAACCGGATCACCGGCAACCGGATCACCGACGTGCTGCGCGTGGCCGAGCGGCAGTACGACGGCGGGGCCGTCTACACGCAGGGCCCGCAGCGCGGAACGATCATCCAGGGCAACCACATCGACCGGTCCGAGTACGGCACCACCGCGAACGACGGCAACGGGATCTATCTGGACGAGCAGAGTTCGCACATCCTCGTCGCGCGCAACGTCGTCACCCGGGTCGGCTACAAGTGGGTGTCGAACTGGGCCGAATACGGGGTCGAGAACCGCGCGGCCGGCAACTGGACGGACAACACGATCACCCCTGCGTTCTCCGGCATTGGCAGCGTCATGGAGGACAACGCCGAGGGCCTGGCCGAGTTGCCGCCGGAGGCCGTCCGCGTCGCCGAGCGCGCCGGAGCCGGGCCGTGGCCCGCGCCGGTCGCGGGGCTCGGCGACCACTGACCCCGGTCTGTGCTTTCTTTCGGGGTCACCAAGGTAAGCGCTTACTACGACGGAGAGGGAACGTGAACCGCATGCATCGGCACGTCAGTCGCCGCAGCCGGGCGAAACGTCTCAGCGCCCTGCTCAGCGTGGCCGCCCTGGGGATCGCGGCGCTGGCCGCGACCCCCGCGCAAGCCGCTACCCCGCTGTATCCGACCTACACCCTGGACCACACCGGCACCCTGAACTCCGGGCTGACCGGCGACATCGCGGGCTCGGCGTTCACCGACGCCGACGGCCGGTTCCACTGGCTCAGCTCGTACGCCACCTATGCCGGCACCGACACCGGGTCGGACACGAACACGTTCACCAACACCGACCTGGGCGCGCTGAACAACCAGGTGGGCTCGGGGACCACCGAGACCACGACCGACACCTACTGGAACCGGCCCGGGTCGCTGTGCTACCAGATCGACAAGGCGGCGCAGAACGCGGCGCCCTCGCCGTACGAGGACGACCACTGCGACGTGGTCGGCGTGTGGGTCGATCCGGGCAGCGGCACGTGGTACGGCGTCGTCAACGACGAGTACGACTTCAACCCCTGGGGCAGCAGCAGCCAGACCCAGAACCAGCGGATCGGCACCGGCATCCACGGCAACCGGATCCTCACCGCGTCCTCCAGCGACAAGGGCCAGACCTGGAACTATGGCGGCGAGATCATCACCTCGCCGTATCTGGGCAACGACACCGAGGACGCCTCCTCGCAGCCGGGCAAGACGTGGAACTACGGCGTCGCGGGCTGCCGGCTGTTCGTGGACTACGCGACCGGCTACTTCTACGTGGTCTACAACACCCAGATCAAGTTCAAGCCGAACTACACGACGTTCGCCTACTGGCCGGCGGTGGCCCGCGCGCCGATCAGCGGGAAGATGGCGCCGGGGACGTGGAACAAGTGGGACGGCGGGACCTGGACCCAGCCGGGTGTCGGCGGCTATGAGGGCCTCGCGGGCAGCGCACTGCACTTGAACCCGTCGTACAAACCGGCCACGGACCAGGTCGACTTCGCCGGGACGGGCGCGGACGGCTCGTCGGTGGACTACCGCGCGTACTACTCGAACCAGAACGGCAACACGTTCACGTTCGACGACGCCTCCGGCAACGCCTACACCGCCAACACCTCGACCGGCGTCATCACCGACGCCGCCGGCACCACGGTGACCTCGGTCGGCTACCAGGACCCGGCGCTGAACAGCTCGGTGACGGTCTCCACGATGAGCGCGAAGGTCAGCGTCGCGGTGACGGACGCCACCGGGGCGACGCAGAGCACGACGCTCAGCGGCGCGGAGTTCCTGGACACGACGACACACCGGCTGTTCATCACGCCGAACGTGGTGCAGGAGACGGCCTTCACCTTCAACCCGTTCTCGCTGAACTACCAGGGCGTCGGCTACGACGCCAACGTGTACCAGACCACTGACATGGGCGACCCGGACAGCCTGTCGGTCGTCGGCACGGAGCCCTCGGGCGCGTCGAACTCGTACCTGACGAGCATCGACTACGGCAGCCTGACCAACCAGAACATCAGCAGCCGCTCCTACCGCATGGTCTCGGCCCTGACCGGCGGCATGTGGGACGTCAGCATGACTCCGCACTCGGCCGGCCAGACGCACTACTCGGCCCAGGCCACTCCAGTGGACTCCACCGGCACCGCGATCAGCTTCGCCGCCGGCGCCTCCTACGGCCTGGCGGTCGGCGGCCAGACGCTGAGCGACAGCGGCGGCTCGGCCTGGCGCCTGGTCCCGGTGATGGACCAGTGGTCCACCGCCTACCGCACCGGCTTCTACAAGCTGGTGAACGTCAGCACCGGCGCCTACCTGCAGTCCACCGGCAGCACGGTCCAGCAGACCCGCGCGATCGGCGCCCCGGTCGCCACCGGCACGCAGCAGGCCGACTTCGACCCCAGCGGCAACGGCGGCAGCGGCTCCCCCGGCGGCGCCGACCAGTGGTACCTGCAGCCGATCGGCAACGACACCCCGCAGACACTGAGCACCTCGTCCCCCACCTCGGCCGTCGCGGCGGCGACGAACACCTCGCTGGCCGGCGTCGGCCACTACAAGCTGGTCAACCGCAACAGCGGCCTGGCCCTGGAGTACGTGAACGGCGCCTGGCAGCTCGCCGGGCAGGCGTTCGGGGACGCGGGACAGGCGGTGGCGATCACGAAGGTCTCGTGAGCTGATTCGCTGACTGTGGTTCGGGGTGGGGTGGGGCCGGCCGTCGTGCCTTCGGGCGCGGCGGCCGGCCCGGGCCGTGCATCAGAATCCTGTGTCCATCCCATTGCGACCCGGCTACGCTGACCTCGGCCACGCGGGACGCTTGGCAGAGCGGCCCATTGCGCCCAGGTCGTGGAGCACTACGCGGCCGGGGTTGAGGGGTGAGGGCGAGTGCAAGCCCGGGACTCCTCCGCGCGTTCGAATCGCGCAGCGTCCCGCACCCCACCCGTGTCCCGCAACCCACCGGCGTCCGGCACCGCCGTCACGCGGGGAAATCAGGCACCTGCTCCAAGTGCCGCGCCGAGATGGCGCTCTCCTGGAACTCGATCGCCCCCTCGCCCCGGCGGGCCACGAGCCAGTCCCGCAGCGCGCGGTAGTCGCCGTCGGCGGGGACGTCGACGGCCAGCAGCGACGAGAACTGCGCGGCGGTCTCCCAGGAGCAGCCCGCCGCGCGCAGGCGGTGCTGGACGTCGCGGCCGGCGCGCTGGTCCAGCACGGTGATGCGGACGGTGGAGTGGCCGGACTCGCCGTTGAGCCTTTCGAAGACCAGCTCTCTGCGTTCCTGGTCGGGGCGGACGTGGACCAGGTCGCCGTAGGCGACGCCGCGGGCGAAGAAGGGGACGTTCAGCAGGCGCATCTCGAACTCCACCGCGGTCTTCTCGCCCCACAGGCGCTCCACGGGGACCGGCGGCCAGTCCGGGGCCTCGGGCTTCAGGTCGAAGGCCACCTCGAAGGTGGTTCGGCCGGGGCCGGGAAGGGACTGACCGTTCGCCGCTGTCACTGGAGTCCTCCTCGAAGTCGCTCAGGGACGCTGGATACCCGGCATCCCATTGTTCCAGTCTCTTCGATGATTTCAACCCATTACGGACACAAGTGGCGATACACACCTTCGGCGGCCATGGTGCCGGCCCCGGTTCCGGCACCGGCCGCCCCTCGCCGTCACCCGGCGGCGACCACCTCCTGTTCGTCGAGCAGCGTGAACCGGATGGCGTCGGCGTCGCCGTCGAGCGGGACGGCGAACAGCGCGGTGGCGCCGCCATCGGGCGTGCGGGCGTTGTACACCAGGATGCGGTGGCCTTCGGCGTCCCAGTGTTCGAGGATGTCGGAGGTCACCAGATGCGCGGTCTCGCGCCACGCGGTGCTGCGCACCAGGGCGCGGACCGTCGCCTGCAACGGGACCACGTCCGGCGCCCCAGCCAGCGGGCGCCTCACCCGCACACGCAGGCGCCGCAGCGGGTACAGCCACAGGTTGTCGAGTTCAGCGGACAAAGCGATGAACAACGCCGTCTCGGCCAGCAGCAGGACCGTCCCCGCCAACGGCGGCCGGTGCCACCAGGCCGGAGCCCCGGTGGCGGCCACCATCGCCGCCGCCACCAGCATCCCGGCCCGGGCGAAGCCGCGCCACGACTGCCGCACCTTCCGTTTGCCGAGACATCCGCAGGACGCCTGCGGTGTCGCGACCGCGGCGTAGCCGAGGTAGACGAGGAAGCCGCCGGACAGGACGGCCGCGGACAGCGCGCTCGCGCGGCCGGGCTCGACGGCGAGGCTGACCGCGAGCGCGATCTCCGCGACGCCGAGCAGGAAGTACGCCGGCGGCGCGAGCCGTCCGCCGAGCAGGCGGTGCAGGGCGGTGCCGGCGACGCGGCCGCCTAGGTCGCCGAGGTCGCCGAGGTCGCCGCCGAGCGTCTTGGACATGCCGGACCAGCCGAACACGCCGGCCAGGAACAGCGGCTGCGCCTGGGTGAGCCACGTCATGGGAACTCCTTCGGTGCCGGGGCCGCCGGCGGAGCGGGGTGCCACACCGCATCCGCGCCGCCGACGGTCCGTGCCGATGTCGGACTCAGGTCTTCGGTGTCAGATCCAGATCTTCAGTGTCAGACTCAGATCTTCAGTGTCAGATTCAGACCTTCGCGTAGACCGTCGAGATATCGATCTCCGAGGTGTCCGGGCGCCAGGCCCCGACGACGTGCACGTGCCCGCCGACCGGGACGTGCGACAGGTCCGTGACCGGCGGCGTGCCGTTGTACACCGCGGCGCTGAGGCCGGACACCACGTGGGCCTTGATCCTGTTGGTGTGGTGGTCCAGGTCCAGGTGGTCCGAGGCCAGGTCCGCGACGTGCGCGTCCAGGCTCACGATGTTCACCCACAGCGCGTCGGCGGCCAGGCTGCCGTCGGGCATCCGGACGCCGCGCGCGTACAGACCGTCGCCGGCCCGCACCGCGGACAGGGTCGTGGGGGCCAGCTTCCACACGCTGGTCCCGCTGGTGGTCTGGATCGTGTTCAGCGTGCCGTCGGAGCCGGTGGCCACGATCAGCGAGCCGCTGATCGAGGTGATCCGGCCCTCGGCGAAGTCCGGGTCGACGGCGCCGGGGCCGACACTCGGGGCACTGACCCCGAACGCGGCCTCCGGCGCCAGCGAGCCCAGCGCGGTCGCCCCGACGATCGTCGCGCCGCCCAGCGCCGCGCTGGTCAGGAACCGGCGGCGGTCCACTTGTGTGCTCATGGTGCCTCCCTCCTACGCGACGACGTCGATCTTCACCGGAATCAGACCGTTGGACAGACTGGCGATGGCGCTGAACGCCGAAGCGGTCAGGTCGATGAGGCGGTTGGTGCCGCAGGCCGAGCCGCAGCAAGTCTTCTCCCCGCAGAACTGGTGGACGTTCGGTCCGCAGTCCGCGATCGCGCAGCTCACTTCCTTGTTGTTGCACTGGTTGGTGACGTAGTGCACGAACCCGCAGCCGCGCGCGGTCAGGCTGACGCCGCACGCTCCGGGATCGGTGATGCTGGTGCAGGCCGAGGAGACAGTGGGCCAGGCATGCTGGTGCTTGCTGGACGCGCAGGTTCCGCAGGCGCCTCCGCCGGCGGAGCCGCACGGGCCCCAGGCGGCGCCGCAGCAGAACCACGAGGCCTCGCCGTAGACAGCGGTCATCGGAT
Source organism: Catenulispora sp. GP43 (assembly GCF_041260665.1). NCBI lineage: Bacteria > Bacillati > Actinomycetota > Actinomycetes > Catenulisporales > Catenulisporaceae > Catenulispora > Catenulispora sp. GP43. Next base: position 38,566 of record NZ_JBGCCT010000024.1, read on the forward strand.
CCTCCTTACGGTTGACATGACGAGTGACGGTGCGACCGGCCGTGCCGGTGACTGACCGGCGATGCCGGTTCCGTGCCATGAACAAACCGCGCGCGCGGGTCTGACCCGGCGTTGAAGGAGGCAAGGCGGACTATATTCGAACTCTCATATACAGCGCCAGACTCCGGGGGCATATAAACCACTCGCCGCCGCCCCCGGGAGCCCGCTACCGTTGGCAATGTTCCCGCCGCAGGGCGACCGGGGGCGACCAACTCAATAGGCTTACTCCCGCCGGGTGCGCAGGAGAGGGTTACTCCGCCTGTCAAGCGGGTGACGCAGGTTCGAATCCTGCCGGTCCTGTTCGTAGGACCGTCGTCCAGCGGCCCAGGACACCTCGTACCTTCACCGACTCGATCTCCGGCGGGATCCGCGCTCCCCTCCCGGTGCGCAGGTGGCCGGTACTTCTGGTATAAATCGGTTCAAATCCGGTACCACGTCCTCGGACGTGCGTTACCCGGCCGCCGCCTCGATCTCGGGAGGGGCCGCGGGCTTTCCGGCGGCGGTCCCGCCTTCAGCCCATGGTCTACCGACTACCCCTTCACCCCGGAACTCATCTGGCTCCGCACGATCTGCCGCTGGAAGACGAAGAACAGGATCGCCACCGGGATCGTCGACAGCAGGGCCGCGCCCAGCGTGACCGGGAACTGGTTCCCGGCGCCGAGCGAACCGCCGCTGAACTTCGCCAGACCGGTGGTCAAAGTGTCGTACTTCGGGTCCGAGGTGGCGACCAGGAAGAAGCTGAACTCGTTCCACGAGCCCTGGAACGACAGGATGGTCAGCGTGATCAGCCCCGGCCGCACCAGCGGCATCGCGATGTCCCACCAGGTGCGGAAGGCGCCGGCGCCGTCGATGCGCGCCGCCTCCTCGATCGACTGCGGCACCTGCATGAAGAACCCGCGCATCAGGAAGATGCCGGCGGCGTCCATGGCGATCGGCAGGATCATGCCCGCGTAGGAGTTGTACAGGCTCAGTTCCTTCAGCACCAGGAAGCGCGGGATCAGCAGCACCACGTTCGGGACCGCCAGCGTGCCCAGGATCAGCAGGAACACCGCGCGCCGGCCCGGGAAGCGCAGCCGGGCCAGGGCGTAGCCGGCCAGGCTGTCCAGGAACACCCGCAGCAGGGTGATCGAGGTGGCCACGATGATGCTGTTGCGCAGCCAGGTCCCGAAGGGCACCGGCTGGTCGGAGCTGTAGCCGAAGATCCGCTTCCACGCCTCCAGGGTCGCCGGATGCGGGACCACGTTCAGCGGGTGGTTCGTGGCGTCCGGGTCGGTCTTGAACGAGGTCGCGATCTGGATCACGAAGGGCCCGAGGAACAGCAGCGCGAACAGGATCAGCGCGACGTACATCAGCACGCGCCGGGACGGGGAGCGGCGCTCGCGGACTTCGGCCATCAGTCGATCTCCTCCGGGAGGACGCGCCGCTGCAGCAACGTCAGGCCCATGATCAGTGCGAACAGCAGGAACGCGATCGCCGATCCGATGCCGAAGTGGTTGTTCTGGAAGCTCTGGTCGAAGGACATGTACGCCGGCGTCCGGGTCGCCGGGTTGTTGCCGGTCAGGTAGATCTGGTCGAAGACCTGCCAGGTGCCGATCAGTCCGAGCGTGAGCACCAGCAGCAGCGTGGGCCGCAGGCTCGGCAGGGTTATGTGGCGGAAGCGCTGCCAGGCGCCGGCGCCGTCGAGTTCGCCGGCCTCGTACAGGTCGTCGTTCACGTTCTGCAGCGCCGCGAGGAACATCAGCATGAAGGTGCCGGAGGTCGTCCAGATCACCAGGATGATGATCACCATCATGGCGATCGACGGCCCGCTGAACCAGTCCCACAGCGACTGGCCCATCACCGTGTGCTGGGTCCAGCCCGGCGGTTTGGTCACTCCGACACCGCTGAGCCAGACGTGCACGACCCCGCGGGGATCGGCCAGCCAGTTGGGGCCCTTGACCCCGAACCAGTTCAGGATCCCGTTCACCGCGCCGCCGCCCTGGAACAGGAACAGGAAGACCAGGGTGATCGCGATGCTGGAGGTGATCGACGGGAAGTAGAACGCGGTCCGGAAGAAGCCGCGGCCGCGCAGGTACTTGTTGTTGACCAGGACCGCCAGCCACAGCGCGAGCGCGGTCTGGGTCGGCACCACGAACAGCACGAACCAGAAGTTGTTCCGCAGCGCCCCGGCGAACGTGGTGCGGGTCAGGCCGTCGTGCGTGAGCAGCTGCTGGTAGTTGTGCAGTCCAACCCACTTGACGTCGCCGCCGAGCGGGTTGGACAGGCCGTCCCAGTTCGTGAAGCTGACGTAGAGCGCCAGCACGATCGGGACCACCAGGAAGACGATCAGGCCGAGCAACGCCGGCGAGACGAAGAGCCATCCGGCGAGGGCTTGACGCCGGTCCTCCTGCGATCTTGTTCTGCTCATCTTCCTAGAGGCCTTTCGATCCGGACCGGGACGACGCGAAGGGGCCGGTGCTGGGAGAACCGGCGCCGCGCCTCAGTTGTTGCTCAGCGCGTCCGTGGCGTTCTTCTGCAGGCTGGACAGCATGCTCTTGGGGTCCGAGGAGCCGTCGGACAGGCCCTGGATCTTGGAGTCGAAGTCCTTCTGCACCGCGTCGAAGCCGGGGAAGCCGACCGGTCCGAAGGCGTTGTCCGCCCCGGTCACGAACGCCGCCTGGTCCGGGAACTGGGTGGTGAACTGGGTCTTGGCGGCCTGCCGCGAGGGCATCACGCCGAAGGCCTTGGCGAAGCTCATCTGCTGGTCGACGGTCGTCAGGTAGTCGATGAAGTCGACCGCGGCGGCCTGGTGCGCGCTCTTCTGCGCGACGCCCCAGCAGTTGGTGAAGGACAGCGTGGCGTCGCCGGCCGGGCCCGCGGGCAGCGGGACGACCTTGTAGTGCACGTTCGGGTAGTCCTTCTGCATCGAGCCGACGATCCAGTTGCCCTCGATCGTCATCGCGGCCTTGCCCTTGCCCAGGGCCTCGCCGCCCCAGCCGGTGTCGACCTGCTTGGGGAACTTCAGCGCGCCCTCCTTGCCCAGCTTCTGCAGGTAGTCCAGGGCCTGCAGGTTCTGCGGCGAGTCGGCGGTGACGGTCTTGCCGTCGGCGGAGACCACCGAGCCGCCGGCCTGGCGCATGAAGGCGCCGATGCGGTCCAGGGTGTCGCTCATCACCAGGCCGGTGACGCCGTTGGCGGTGAGCTTCTTGGCGACGGTCTCCAGCTGGTCCCAGGTCTTGGGGTAGTCGGCGTCGGTCAGCCCGGCCTTGGTCCACAGGTCGGTGTTGATCTCCAGGGCCAGCGTGGAGAAGTCCTTCGGGACGCAGTAGTACTGCCCGTTGGCGGTGAACGCCTTCTGCAGGTTCGGGTACATGTCCGTGGAGTCGGTGATCTTCTCGCCGACGTCGGCCAGGGCGTTGCCCTTGACCAGGCTCTGGAACTTCGAGGCGTCGACGTAGAAGACGTCCGGCGGGGTCCCGCCGGCCAGCGACTGCGTGAGCTGCTGGGTGAGGTCCTTGGCCGGGGTGACGACGACCTTGTTGCCGGTCTTGGCACCCCAGGCGTTGCCCGCGGCCACCACCGCGTTGGTCTCGGCGTCGCCGGAGGACCCGATGAGCACCTGCAGGGTGACGCCGGCGGTGGCGCCGCCGGTGCCACCGGAGGAGGACGAGCCGGAGCTCTTGCTCGGGCCGCTGCTGCCGCACGCGGCCGCGGTGACGAGCACGGCCGCGGCGCCGGCGACGGCGGCGGTCCGCCTGGCACGAACTGACTTCATTGTCGTTCCTTTCGATCCGCCCGGATCGGGCTCAGGGCACTGACGTGGTGGCGGAGGCGTCAGGCCCCATCTGGGGATGAGGGATGGGAGGGATTACTGCTGCCGCGCGCGATGACCGTGGGCTCCACGACGGAGGTGGTCACCGCGCTGCGGGGGTCGTCGATGCGCTCGAGAACCAGGTCCACGCACCGGCGCGCGATGGACTCCAGGGGCTGGCGCACACTGCTCAAGGTGGGCTGCACGACGGTGGCCAGCGGGCTGTCGTCGAAGCCGATCACCGCGACGTCCTTGCCCACGGCCAGTCCGCGGTGCTCGACGGCGTGCATGACGCCGACGGCCATCGCGTCGCTGACGCAGACGAACGCGGTCGGCGGGTGGGCCTTGTCCAGCAGCCCTGCCGCCAACTGCGTGCCGGCGCCGATGCCGTCCAGGCCGCGCACGGTCAGCCCGCGGGCGGGCAGGCCGAGTTCGGCGGCGGCGGCCAGGTAGCCGGCGTACCGGTCGTCGCCGACCTCGCTGCCCTCGGGCCAGCCGATGAAGGCGATCCGGCGGTGTCCGGACTCAGCCAGGTGCCGGGTCGCGGCCAGGGTGCCGGCGTGGCCGTCGACGTCGAGCCAGGAGTACTCGAACGCGGTCTTCTCCCAGGGCCGGCCGAAGCTGACGAACGGCACGTCGCGCTCGGCGAGCCAGGCGGTGCGGGCGTCGTGCCGGTGCGAGCCGAACAGCACGAAGCCGTCCACCGCGCCCCGGCTGACCAGGTCCTCGAACATGGCGATCTCGTCGTCGTCACCGTCGGCGGCGAAAAGTATCACGCCGTACCCGCGGTCCCGCGCGGCGGAGGTCAGCGCGTACAGGAACCGGTCCTCGATGGCGCCGATGCCCCGGCCGCCCGAGCGGGTGGACCGGAAGCCGATCAGCCGCGTGGTCTGCAGCCGCAGATTGCGCGCGGCCTGGGTGGGCCGGTAGCCGAGTTCCTCCACCGCGCGGAGCACGCGGGCCAGGGTGTCCGGGCGCAGGCGCTCCGGGGCGTTCAGCGCGTTCGATACTGTCTGGTACGAGACCTGGGCGTGTTTGGCGACCGCCTTGATGGTCGGGCGGGCCGACGGCTGCTCGGGCTGTGACATGGCGTTTCCTCCCTTCGACGAGTTGAACGTTCAAAGTCGCTGGGTTGGAGTGTTTCATATGAACGTTCAAATGGATAGAGTGCCGATGAACGACGACGCAACACGAGGGGCATCCATGACCGACGGTCCGGCCGAAATCCCTGTTCAGCAACCATATCTGCACGATCTCGCGACTACTGTGCGGGCCCCCGTCTTCGGCTTGTCCGCGACCGGAGGCGCGCTGCCGGGCCGGGGCGCGGCGGGGGTTTTCGCCGACGACCGGCGTGTCCTGAGTGTTTCGGAGATCGCACTCTCGGGCGCGCAGCTCGTCCCGATCGCCGACGAACTCGACGGGGCCGACGCGACACGCAGCGTGCTCGTGGCGCGGGGGCTCGGTGAGGACGGCGCCGATCCGGCGGTGTGGATCGAGCGGCAGCGAGTGTTGGTCGACGACACCGGCAACGATTCCGGATCGCAGACCGTGGTGCGGGAGATCCTGGAGATCCGCTCCGCGTCGCGGCACCGCGTGCAGACCACACTGAGCATCACGTTGGGCTGCGACCTCGCCGAGATCTCGACCGTGAAGTCCGGCCACTCCCCCGGCGCGCTGCCGGCTGAAGCGATTCACCACGGTCTGCAATGGACCGGGCACGGTTCGGAGAACCGGGACATCGTGCAGGCGATCGCCGAACCGGCACCCGCCGCCGTCGACGCCGCGGCCGGCCGGCTCAGCTGGCCGGTGCACCTGGCGCCCGGCGAGGTCGCCCGCTTCAGCATCGAGGTACGCGCCACGGCCACCGGTGCCTCGGTGGTGACCGGCACCGCGGGTGAATCAGTGCTCGGCGACCTGCACGTGGACAGCGGCGACATCCGGATCGGCCGCTTCGTCGAGCGCTCGCTGGCCGATCTGCGCGGCCTGGAACTGCGCGACCCCTCGGCTCCCGAGGACCACTTCCTGGGCGCCGGCGCGCCGTGGTTCCTCACGTTGTTCGGCCGCGACTCGCTCATCGCCGCGCGCATGCTGCTGCCGCTGGGCACCGGGCTCGCCGGCGGCACGCTGCGCACGCTGGCCCGGCGCCAGGGCACGAAGACCGATCCGGAGACCGCCGAGCAGCCGGGCAAGATCCTGCACGAGATCCGCCGCGCGCCGGCCGGCCACGACGCCTTCGGCGGCGAGGGGCATTCACTGCTGCTGCCCTCGACGTACTACGGGACCGTGGACGCCACCCCGCTGTGGATCATGCTGCTGCACGACGCCTGGCGCTGGGGCATGCCCGCCGACGAGGTGGAGAAGCTGCTGGATCCGCTGGAGGCGGCCCTGGCGTGGATGCGCGACCACGGGATGGACGACGCCGGGTTCCTCAGCTACGTGGACGAGTCGGGCCACGGCCTGGCGAACCAGGGCTGGAAGGACTCGCACGACTCGATCCAGTTCGTGGACGGCCGGATCGCGACGGCGCCGCTGGCGCTGAGCGAGGTGCAGGGCTACGCCTACGAGGCGGCGATGGGCGGCGCGGCGCTGCTGGACGCGTTCGGCCGGCCCGGCGCGCAGGAGTGGCGGACCTGGGCGGCGCAGTTGGCCGCGCGGTTCCGCGCCCGGTTCTGGATCAGCGACGCGGACGGCCCGTTCCCGGCGGTCGCGCTGGACCGGGACGGCAAGCCGGTGGACACGGTGGCCTCGAACATGGGGCACCTGCTGGGCACCGGGATCCTGGACGAGGAGGAGTCGGCGCTGGTCGCCGCCCGGCTGGGATCGGCGGCCATGGCCTCGGGCTACGGCCTGCGGACGATGGCGACCTCGGCCGGCGGATACAGCCCCCTGAGTTACCACGGCGGCTCGGTGTGGACGCACGACACCGCGATGGCCGTACTGGGGTTGGCGCGCGCGGCGGCCGACGGCGTCCCGGGCGCGGCCGAGTCGGCGCACGCGCTGATCGACGGCCTGCTGGAGGCCGCCGCGGGCTTCGAGTACCGGATGCCGGAGCTGTACGCGGGGAGCCCGGCGCGGGCCGGCGGACGGCCGACGCCCTACCCGGCTTCGTGCCGGCCGCAGGCGTGGGCCGCGGCGGCCTCGGTGGCCGTGGTCTCGACGCTGGTCGGGATACAGCCGGACGTGCCGGCGGACGCGATCGCGTTCCGGCCGCTGCCCGGCGGGGTCTGGGACGGGCTGACGGTGCACGGGTTCCGCGTCGGTGCCGAGGCCGTGGACGTGCGGCTGGACGAGGGCGACGTCCGGGTCCTGGGTTCCTGAGCCCCGGGCTCCTTTCCAATGCCGCTGAGACACGGGGCGTTCCCCGTGTCTCAGCGGCTGATTCGAGGGATTGTCAGGCTCCTGGTTCGGCGCTACCTTCCGCGTGAGTTAGGAAAGCTTCCTAACTTGACACCGGAAGGAGATTTACCGTGTTCCGCAGAACCCTGGCATCACTGGCCGCGATAGCCGCGGCACTGCTGATGTCCGCGGCCGGCCCGCTGGCCGCCGCGCACGCAGACCCGCAGACGATCAACGTCAACATCACGTCGTACGGCTACAACGACAACGACGACGGCAACGGCCACTACGGCACCGCGCAGATCGCGTACCCGCAGATCCACAGCATCGCCACCGAGGACCTGGGCACCTACAGCCAGCCGGTGACCTTCGCCACGGACCAGAACGAGTTCGCCCCGGGCACCATCATCTATGTCCCCCACCTGGAGAAGTACTTCATCATGGAGGACGGGTGCGTGGAGTGCACCAGCGACTGGAACAACGGGGTCTACCACGTCGACCTGTGGATGGGTCCGAACGACGCGATGCAGCCGGAGCCGGCGCTGGACGACTGTGAGGGCTCGATCACCGGTGCCTTCGACATCATCGTGAACCCGGACTCCGGCCAGCCGGTGGACACGAACCCGATGTTCAGCAATGGAAGCTGCACGGTCGACACCTACTAGCACGCGTCGCACGCGGCGAAGTCGACAGTCGCCGCGAGTGGGGACGGGGATGGGGATCCCCGGGGTCGGCCGCCGTTCCGGCGGCCGACCCTCAAAGTTCCGCCCGACGGCCATGGCCACCTCCTGACACTGCGCTTACCGTAAGCGCCGTCGCAGTGCCCGGATACCCCGGGACAGCCTCGCAGCCGCCTTCGAGACCCTTGGAGCGTCCATGAATCCCACCCGTCGCAATGTCCTGAAATGGGGGGTCGGCGGCACCGTGCTGGCCGCCGCCTCGTTCGGCCTGCCCACCGCGGCCCGGGCCGACTCCCCGGTGACGCCCGGCGGCAAGCCCACGGACAGCTGGATGAGCTACCTCGACCCGAACCTGTCGCTGCTGGGGATGACCATCCCCGGGACGCACGACACGTGCTGCACTAACCCCGCGGACGGCACCGAGTGGTCGCACACCCAGAACTGGGGGATCCCGCAGCAGCTGAACGAGGGCGTGCGCTTCGTCGACATCCGCTGCAACGGACTGCAGGGGACGGCCAGCGAGATGGGCATCTACCACTCCAGCTACTACCAGGGCATCCGGCTGCAGGACGTGCTCGACCAGTGCCAGGCGTTCCTGGCGGCGCAGCCGACCGAGACGATCGTCATGCGGTTGAAGAACGAGAACGCCGGCGGCCAGGCGCTCAGCGACGCGGAGTTCCAGCGCCGCTTCAACTACTACATCGACACGCTCGGGTACCGGGGCCTTTTCCACATGTACGGCTGGCCGACGCTGGGCCAGGCGGCCGGCAAGGTGGTGCTGCTGGCCGACTTCGCGTTCCCGGCGTCGTGGAACCTGATCGGCTGGGCCGACAGCGCGAACTGGCAGTTCAACGTGCAGGACACGTACACCGGTGTCTCGACGGGCACCAAGGGCGGGCTGATCACGCAGCAGTTCGACGCCGCCTACAGCAACCCGTCGCCGACCACCATGTACGTGAACTTCCTCAGCCTGGCGCCCTCCATCCAGGACGGGCTGGAGTTCCCGAAGGACCTCGAGCAGACGCTGATGGACAACTCCATCTACCCGTATCTGCGCGCGCGGACCGGGCAGCGTGCCCGCTTCGGGATCGTGCCGATGGACTTCCCGGACTTCCACGTGAACGTCCTGGAGATGTTGATCGACAAGAACTTCGTGTAGGACGCCCGGCCCGAGAGAGCTCAGCGGCCGAAAGCCCACGCCGCCATGAGCGGGAACTCTTCGGCCCAGAACGCGTCACCATGCGACCCGGCGCGCTCGGCCATGGTCACGTCCGCGCCCGCGCCGCGTAACGCGAGCGCCCACCGCGCCGCGTTCTTCAGGAAGAACGGCTCCTGCGCGCCTGCCACGAGGTAGGCGCGCGGGAGCCGCGACGGCAGCACAGCGGGAGGCCGGTAGCCCGCCCCGGGCGAGGCGGAGAAGACCGCGCCGTAGACGTCCGGATGGCGAAGGCCCAATGCGAGCGCCAGTTCGCCGCCGACGGAGGCGCCCCAGACCGCCGTGTGCTCGGTGTCCAGCGCGATTCCGTACTCGGATCCGACCCTTCGGCGCACGTCTTCGACGAAGAACTTCTCGTGCGCCGCGAAGCGCTCGGTGTTGAACGGCGGCGAGTACTCCTCGAGCCGCGCCTGGTCGTCGGTCAGCCCGTGGACCCCGACGATCATCGTGGACGTCGAGCCGGCCCGACTCAGAGCCCTGCTCAGCGGTGCGATGTGCCATCCGCCGTCGGCGGCGAACACGACGGATTCGGCCGGATCCGGCGGTACGTAAACGGTGACCTGGCGGCCACCGTCGTAGTCGAACCGCTCTGTGGCGAACCCTCCGGCTGCGGGCGACATCGGCATTGGCTTTCTTCCAGGGGGTGAGGGGGGTGCGAGTCCGGCGCGTGTCGAGCCTACGCCCCCCACGCGTGGTCTGAGCCGGAATCCAAGATCCCCTGACGGCAACAGTCAAAACCCGGCATTGACTTGCTTCCGATCATGGGGTTGTCCGGCTAATCTTCAACAGCATTCAACACATGGTGTGGACGACACCGGTGGCATCTGGCGCGCGGTCTTGGAGGACTGATGTCGGCGAGCTCTCAATCTGATCGGCAGGGTTCGGGCGGTGCGGTCAGCCGGCGGGTGGTGCTGGCCGGCGGCGCGGCAGCGGGCGCGGCTATGGTCGGGGTCGCGGGAGCGGGGACAGCCGCGGCGGCAACGAACGGCACGGACACGGAGGCCCCCATGGCCGGCGCGGCGACTAAGGACACGGGTCAGGCGCGTGTCCGGTTCGACCGCTGGACCACCTGGGCCGACTTCCGGTGCGGCGAGTCCCACGGCGTGCTGCCGCTGCCGGGGCCGCGGCTGGGCGTCGTGATCGCCGTGCCGGCGGGGACCACGTCCTACACCGATCCGTATCTGAACACCACCGCGGAGTACGAATACGCGACCTGGACCTCCCCGGTCCAGCGCCTGGACTTCGGCGCGACGCAGCTGACCGCGCACTGGAACGCCGACGCCCCGAAGGGCACGTTCCTGAAGGTGGAACTGCTCGCCACGATGGAGGACGGCCACCGCGACACCTGGGTCATGGGCATATGGGCCCACGACGACAGCGAGATCGACCGCACCTCGGTCAACGGCCAGAGCAACACCTACGCGGAGATCGACACCGACACCTGGAACTCCGAGACCGGCCACTCGATGCGGTCCTACCAACTGCGCCTGACCCTGCTGCGCCGCCCCGGATCGCACGCCACGCCGCGGGTATGGCAGATCGGCGCCACGGCCTCCGCGGTCCCGGACCGCACCACCGTGCCGGCCAGCACGCCCGGTCCGGCCACCGGCATCACGCTGGCGGTCAAGCCGTACGCGCAGAACGTCCACAAGGGCCAGTACGTGCAGTACGGCGGCGGCGGTGAGGCATGGTGCAGCCCGACCTCGACGGAGATGGTGGTCGAGTTCTGGGGCAAGGGACCGACCGCCGAGCAGCTGGCGTGGGTCGATCCCACCTACGCCGACCCGTCGGTGGACGAGGCGGCGCGCTACAGCTACGACTACGGCTACCAGGGCACCGGGAACTGGCCGTTCACGTGCGCCTACGCCGCGTCCTACGGACTGGACGCGATGGTGGTGCGCCTGAACTCGCTGACCGAGCTGGAGGTGCTCGTCGCCGCCGGGTTCCCGGTGGTGACGTCGCAGTCCTTCACCCTCGCCGAGAACGGCTACTACGCCAGCGACGGCCACCTGTGGTGCGTCATCGGGTTCACGGACACCGGCGACGTGATCGTGAACGACCCGGCCAGCAACAGCGACTCGGACGTGTACACGGTGTACCCGAGGCGGATGTTCGAGACCGTCTGGCTGCGCACCAACTACACCAAGGCCGACGGCACGCCGGGGTACGGTTCCGGCGGCGTCGCGTACCTGATCAAGCCGCACGACAAGGCGCTGCCGGCGGTCGTGGACCCGCGCAATCCCAGCTGGGCGTCCGACCCCTGGGGATGAGACCGATTGAGGCCTCTGCGAGGCGGGCGTCAGGGGCCTCAATCACCTCCGTGCCGCGCGGCGAGCGCCTATGCTGCCGCGTATGAGCGTCGAGGAGCCCGAGACCACGGAGACCGCGCTGATCGACGGCGCACTCCGCAGCCGGGACGACGACCCGGCACCGTGGTCGGTGGCCTGGGGCCTGCTCCCGCCAGGTGTGGAGGCGGTCCAGGTGACCTTCCGCGACGGCCGCCGCGCAGTACCGGCGGCCCGCGTGGGCGTCCTGGGCCGGCACTGGGCCGCCGAGGTCGCGGGCCGCTTCGACAAGGTGGTGGTGGCCGGCGGCGCGGCGCGCGAGACGGCGAAGGTCAGAACGCGCGAGAAGACCCCGGAGCCGCGGCGCTTCTCCCGGAAGAAGAGCACGCTCCCGACCGATCCGCTGGAGCAGATGAAGCACCACTGGGGACTGGCCGCGGTGATTCTGCAGCCGGGCAGCGAGGACCGGCCGATCCTGCCGGATATCAGGAGCGCCGGCGGGGACTTGGGGGGCTAGGTCCGAATTAGGAGCCAGGTCCGAACTAGGAGCCAGGTCCGAACTAGGAGCCAGGTCCGAACTAGGAGCCAGGTCCGGACTAGACCGGGAACTCGATGTGCGGCAGCACCGACAACCCCGGACCGTAGCGCGGCGGTATCGGCGGCTCGGCCCCGGCGGCCACCACCGGCGGCTCGACGAAGTCGACCTCCATCTCGGACCGGTGCAGCGCCACGACATCGGCGGCCTTGGGCAGCCCGGGCTGCTCCACCACCAGCAAAGGCCGCTCCAGCACCGGCGAGAGCAGGTCCAGGACGTTGTCGACCGGCGCCGGCACAGCAGGCCGGTGCAGGTCCAGACCGGTCCACGGATCCTCCTTCACCACCACCGCCTGCCGCGCCCGCCGATCCGCCGCGGCCACGGCGGTCGCGGCCGCGTGGATGGTGGCGATGACGTCGTCGGCGGTCTCGGGCACCGCGACGAGGGTCGAGGCGGAGGTCGAGAGGTCGGTCGAGACCAGGTAGGACGCGGTGGGGCGGTCCGCGGCGTCGCCGGCGGAGGGCACGAGGTCGGTGGAGGGCGGGAGATCGGTGGAGCTGTCGGTGTCCGCGGAGAACTCGACGGTGTCCGGGGCGGCGGCGGTCTCGGGGCCGGCCGGCTCGGTTTCGGTGTCGGTATTCGTGTCGGTGTCGGTGTCCGAGTCGGAACCAGCACCGGAGTCAGAGCCCGGCGCGGCATCGGTGTCGGTGTCGGCATCGGTGTCGGTGTCGCGCACAACAGCAGAGTCGGCTGGCGCGGCGCTGGAGGACGCAATATCCGCCGAACCGTCGGCCTCATGCTCGGCCGCGACATGATCATCCGCATCCTCGGCGCCGGCAGCCGAGTCCTCAGCGGCGTTGTCGGCGTCGTCCTCAGCACCGTCCTCAGCACCGTTCTCGGCGCCGCCGATCCCGCGCTCGGCCGCGATCGCCTCCCTGACCGCCACCGCGTTCAGCGACACCGTGGCCGTCGCGTCCGGTCCGGCCATGCCTTCGGCGACCGCGCGCTTCACCGCCTCCACATCCAGCGCGACCGTCTTGATCGCGTCGGATCCGTCGACCAGCTCGATCCCGATCGTCGGGTCGTTCGGGTTCGCGCGCGCTTGGACCACCCTCTCCGTCTCTTCTCGCGCGGTCGCGGTCGCGGCGGGGCGCGTCTGGTGGTGGGGCGTCGGCTCGTTCAACAGCATCAGGTGCTCGCGGGGTCTTCGGGGGCGGTGCTCCGGGCGTGGAGTTCGCGGAGCTCGTCTTCGTCGGGGAAGTGGTCCACCGTGCGCTTCAGCAGGGCTCGGGCCCGCGGGTAGCGGTGCCAGTGGAAGGGTTGCAGGCCTCCGGCGCGGGGGTCGTCCGCGCGGGGGATGCGCAGGTTGAGGATGGTCGTCGCGTCGGGATCGCCGGCGGGGGTGCCGCCCTCACCAATATGGAGCGCCTCCTCCAGGAGGGCGGCGCACAGACCGTAGTGGCGGGTCTCGTATTGGAACGTGGCCTCGTTCTTCCACAACGCGACCATCAGGTCCCGGAGTTCCTTCGTGTCGCGGTACGCCAGCGCGGTGCGCAGGCGGTGCGCGCGGTCGTGGAAGGAGCGCGGGTTGAGCGTGTTCATCGCGTCGGCGATGAGCAGGGTCGCTATCTCGCGGGGCGCCTCGGCGTCGGCGTCGCCGGTCCAGTTCTGGTCGGCCAGCAGCCCCCAGGTCATCCGGTCCAGGGCGAGGGCGCGCCGGTCGGCCAGGGCGGCCGAGCAGGCCAGCAGCTTCAGCGCCTGCGACAGGCCGGCGTGGTACTCAGGCTTCGAGGCGTCGATCTCGCTGAGTTCCTGCCACCACTGCACCGCCTCCAGCAGGTCGCCGTCGGGCCCGGGCCGGGTCAGCGAGCCGGCCCGCTCGGCGAGCACCACTTCCAGCAGGGCCGCGGCCTCCTGGTCACGGGGCCGCAATTCGACCGCGCGCCGCGCATGCGAAAGTGCCAGCACATAGTCCCGCACTTCGGAGCGCAGTTCCCTGGTCCGCCGCATATGCGCGACGCCCAGCTCGCTCTGCAACGCGGCGACGTCGGGCGCCACGGACAACGCGCGCTCCAGCACGTCGACCACGCTCTGCAGAACGCTGACCGGCGCGGGGGTCTCGCCGTCGCCGGCGCCACCGGCGCCACCGGCACCGTCAGCGCCGGCACCGACGCCGGCCGCGTCCGGGGCCCGCCCGGACAGACCGGCCGCCGCGATGTTCACCGTCTTGGTCGTGTCGGCGATGAACGGCGCGCTCGTGGCGGCCATGTTCACCGTCGCCGTGGCGTCCACGGAGGCCGGCTGCTCGCCTTCCTCGGCACGCCGCAGCAGCTCCCGCGCCGCGTTCATCCCGGACTCGGCGGCGATCTCCGCCCACACCGCGTCAGGCTTCTGATCCGGATCCAGCGCGGCCGCCCGGGCTATGCACTCCAACGCGGGGGCCCACTGCTCGTCCAGGTGCAGCTCCATACCGCGCATGACGAGCGTCCTGCGCAGCAGCGCGGTCCACACCTCGTCGCGATCGGCCTCGGCGACCGTGTCCAGGGCCGCTATCGCCGCCTCGAACTTGCCGTCCTCGTACAGGAAGTGCTGCGGACCGAACGGCCCGTACAGCACCGCGACCCGCGCCGCCTCATCGTCCTCGGCCGCGTCGGGGTCCACGGCGTGCATCGCGTCGGCGAGCTCGCGCCACTCGGCCAGCGCCGGGGTGTCCGGCTGCTGGCGCAGCAGAGCGTCCAGCGTGGGGCTGATCTGCGGATCCGCCTCGCAGGCGAAGACGTCCATCCCGATCCGGACGCTCCAGGCGTCCACCTCGTCGCCGCCCCGGTACGCCGCCAGGTCGGCGAACCGCAGGTCGTTGCGCAGCTCGTCGAGCAGGGTGCGGCGGTTCCGGACGATCTGGTCGTGGTCGGCCTCGACGTCGCCGACCCCGACCACCCGCGCCCAGAAGTCCGGCGCGTACAGCGCCGTCACCAGGCAGCCGATGGTCCACATCCAGTACTCGTCGCGGTTCGAGACCCGGGCCAGCTGGTACGAGGACAGCCCGAGGGCGTGCAGCAGCCGGGCGTTCGTCGGGTCCTCGCGCACCAACGCCAGATACCCGGCGAAGGCCTCTTCATGACGTCCCTCTTCGGAATGCTGCCGCGCGGAGTACTCCGACAACGCCTCCAGCGCCGCCAGCGCCTCCGGCTGGTCCGGCTGGATCTGCAGCGCCTGCCGCAGATCGCCGAGCGCCCGGTACGGCTCGCCGCGCTCGATCGCCGAGGCCGCGCGCCGGATGAGCAGTTCGACGCCCTCGGCCTGGGCGTCGGCGGGCAGCCGCTCCAAGGCGCCGTCCAGGTCGCCGGCCTCGGCCCGGATCAGGGCCAGCTGGCGGCGCAGCGGCGGGGTCAGGGCACTGCCGCCCAGGGCGTCGGCCCAGGAGGTCAGGGTGCGCTCGGCCTCGTCGGGGACCC
Source organism: Catenulispora sp. GP43 (assembly GCF_041260665.1). Taxonomy (NCBI): domain Bacteria; kingdom Bacillati; phylum Actinomycetota; class Actinomycetes; order Catenulisporales; family Catenulisporaceae; genus Catenulispora; species Catenulispora sp. GP43. The sequence goes on from NZ_JBGCCT010000024.1 coordinate 53,902, forward strand.
CGGCCTTGCGGGCCGCGTACAGCAGCGACTGCAGGGCCGGTCCGGCGCACTTCTCGCACCGGTAGGAGGTGGTCCCGGCGGGGCGGAACAGGTGCGTCCGGCAGCCTTCGCGACCGCATCCGGCGCAGGCTCCGACCGCGTCCTTGCCGCACTCCACGTCCGCCACCGCCGCGCACGGCAGCGACGGCTCCTCGTCGTCGGGCTCGGCCTCCGCGGCCAGACGCTGCGCGGCGACCAGCGGTCCGGCGTTGGCGATCTCCTGGATGTCCAGGCTCTGGGTGTCGTCGTCGCGGAGCTCGGGCTCGGCGTCGGCGTCCGGGTCCGCGTCAACATCCTGCGATCCGGCCGAGCCGCCGTTGGCGACGTCGTTGCCCAGGAAGCGCTGGTACCACCGCACGGCGTCGTACCAGTGACCGGTGCGCTCGGCGTACAGCGCACGGGCCCGGGCGACCGCCGGATCGCAGTCCGGGTCGTCGGGCAGTTCGGCCAGCAGGGGCTCGGCGTCCTCGATCCGATCCTCCAGCAGCGCGGCCACGGCCAAGTGGCAGCGGTCGCGCATCCGGCCTTCGACGTCGAGGAACGTCCCCAGGCCCCCGGTGGCGCCGCCGGCCAGGTCGACCAGGGCCCGCAGCCGGTTCTGCCGGCCGCGCAGGCCGTCCACCGGCTCGTTGACCGGAAGCGAGGCGGCCAGGTCCAGCGCCACGGCCGCCTTCTCGCGGTTGTCGGGTATCTCGCGCCCGGCCATCAGCATCCAGGCCGCCTCGCGCAGCGCGGCCTCGCGCAGCGCTATTCGGAACTCGCCGACCTCCGGGGAGTCCAAGTAAGCGATCTGCCACTGCAACCGCGCGGCCGTCGGGTCGCTGCCGAGGCGCTTGCGCGCTTCCCGGTCGCGGGCCACCGCGGTCCAGTCCCGCAGTTCGGTGGTGCCCAGCCGGTCCCAGGTGTCGATGGCGGCGGCCGGGTTGTTGGCCCTCAGCTGCGCCAGGCCGTAGTGGAAGGTGGCCATGCCGCCCCAGTAGGACGACTGTCCGGACTCCGATTCGAGCAGGCCCTGGGCCTCCTTGCGGCGGCCGGCGGCCAGCAGTACGGCACCGAGCCGAATCCGCGCGGCGTGCGAATGCGCGTCGTGCCGCAGCGCGGCCTGGTAGTGCGCGATCGCCTCGGCCGGGCGGCCGGCCTGCTCGCGCAGCAGCGCCAGGCCCAGCCGGGCCGGGGCGAAGGCCGCCTCGACGGCCAGGGAGTTGCTGAAGTGGTTCCACGCCAGGTCGTCCTCGCCGAGCTGCACGGCGAGCCGGCCCAGCGAGTAGTGGACCCGCGGGTCCTGGGGCGCGTACTGGGACGCGGTGCGCAGGTCGGTCTCGGCCTGGTCGGTGCGGCCCATCTGCTGGTGCGCCAGGCCCCGGAACAGCAGCGCCTCAGGACGCAGCCACGCCCCGCGCGACCACGGCGAGGCCGGGCCGGTGCCGCGGCGGAAGGCCTCGTCGTAGGCGGAGATCGCGTCGTCGTAGCGCAGCAGGGTGCTGAGCTGGATGCCCCAGCGGAACCACAGCTCGCCGCTGCCGCCGGGCACCGCGGCGGCCAGCAGGTCCTCGGCCTCCTTGACCCGGCCGTCGCGGCGCATCATGGTGGTCAGCGCCAGCACCGGCCAGTCGACGCCGGGCAGCGCGGCCAGCGCGGCCCGGGCCGTGGCCTCCCGCTGCGCGGTGGGCCCGGTGGTGCAGGCCTTCTGGAGCCACATGACGGTGCGGATCGCGGTGTCCTCGTCGCCCGGCTCCAGGCCGTAGGTGATCGCCTTCAGGAAGTCGATGATCGGCTTGAGGTCGCCGTCCTCGGCCCGCAACCGCTCCTCGGCGAACTGCCGCACCAGCCAGCGCGGCAGCTGCCGGAAGGGCTCGGGGAGCAACGGGTAGGCCTCGCGGAAGCGGACCATGGCGTCGGTGAAGATGCCCATCGCCAGGATGGTCTCGGCCTCGCCGAGCAGAGCAAGACCCCGATAATGCTGCAGATCCTCAGGCGCGGAGGCCAGACGTCGGGCCAGGCGCGCATAGCGATCGCGAGCCCGCTCCTGTTGACCCACCGCAGCCAGGTCCTCCGCCTTGGCGAACTCCTGGGTGATCCACTGCGGGTCCGTCCCTCGTCCACGCCCCAGCAAGGCCACACCGTCCCATCAACCCGTATCGCTGCCTACAGCTTGACACAAGCGCCCCCACCCGCGCCGGGCCGGACGCTGCTTCGCGGGCACCGACCTGTCGCTTTCCCTACGAGTGCGACACAGTTCACCCCGTCTACACCCCAAGATCACTCGGAGTTGCGCACCGCTTACCCCTTCTCGTTCGCCGGCCGCATATCGGTATCGACGCCTTGATCGCCGCACAGGTTCCCTCCGAATGGCAAAAAGCGTCTAATGCTTGAGCTGTGTCCATTGAAGAGCTAGGGGATGATCCCGAACTGCCGCATCTGCGCGGCGGTGTCGACGATGATCTTCTTGCCGGTCGGCTCCACCCCCAGGTACGTACCCTGATGGGTGCCGGTGACCACGTTGCGGTAGACGATCTTGCCGCCGTCGGCGAGCCGGTCCTCGGTGCGGATGTGCAGGTCGGGGAGGGCCGCCAGCAGCATCCGGAACACGGTCTTCTGGAGCTCGGCGCCGCTGATCGGGAGCTTCAGCGGGGTGCTCACGATCGGTTCGCTCCGTGGGAGTCGTTTGTGCCGGTGTCGCTTCTCACCATCAAGACGAGTCGACGACACCGGCAGTGACATCACCGGCGGAGCGCGGGTCAGTACAACTAGCCGCGGGTCTCCTTCAGGAACACCGGGTTGGTCAGGGCCGCCATCGGGCCGAACAGCAGGGCGTCGCCCATCGTGTTGCCCTGGCCCGGGGTGCCGTCGGCCATCGGGTGGCGGACCTCGGCGCGGACGTAGGCGGCCAGCGAGGGCGTGGTGCGCCACACGACGACGCCGTCGCCGGCGGCGTCCAGCGACTGCTGGAACATCTGGCCCTCGTCGGTGATGAGGCGGACGGTGCCGTTCGGGACGCCGTGCACCTCCAGCCGGACGTCGACCGGGGCCTGCGCGGGCGCCTTCAGGGTCTGGCCGATGCCGGCCTGCTTGCCGGCGCCGGTCACGGTGAAGTCCAGGGTCACCGCGCTGGACTCGGCGATCCAGTTACGGCCGGCGCGCAAGCCGTCCATGACCGCGTCGGTGCGCAGGTCGTCGGCGTACACGACGTTGTGCGGCAGGCCGATCACCTGCGGGACGCTGTGCGCGTCGCTGTTGCCCACGGCCGGCAGCCAGCGGGTGCCGGAGCGGACCGCCTCGCCGAGCTTCTGGTCCCAGGTGCTCACGGCGTGCTCGTCGTCGTAGGTCCAGGGGCCGGTCCACACTTCGGTGACGTCGGCGTCGTCGAACCCGAACTTCCACTGGCAGGCGACGTAGGCGCAGTACATGTGCGCCGGCGCGACGATGCCGCCGTGCTTGCGCACCTCGCGGGCGAAGCGCGGGAAGGCGTCGTCGCGGCTGCGGTAGCGCCAGTCGATCCACTCCCCGGCCGGCAGGCCCATGGCGACCCAGTGCCCGTTGCGGGTGGTGACCTCCTCGCCGGTGATGATCAGCAGGTCCGGTCCGGCGTACTGGCCCCAGACGCCGTGCGAGGAGTTGGTGTTGTGGTCGGTGGAGACCATGAAGTCCAGGTTCGCCGCGCGGGCGCCGGCGGCGACCTCGCTGGGCAGCCGCTTGCCGTCGGAGTAGACGGTGTGCAGGTGGCAGTCGCCGCGGTACCAGGCCTGGCCGCGGCCCTTGGCGCGGGTCGGCGGGTAGTTCGGGACGAACGGGGCGCCGGGCTTGCCGTAGGTCAGGGTGACCTGCACCTGGTAGTTCATGCCGACCTGCGCCACCTGGTAGGGGCCCAGGGCGATGTGCCAGGTGCCCTTGTTGACCGGGCCGGGCAGATAGCCGGGGGTCGCCTCACTGGCGTTGATCGAGAAGGACGTGCGGAAGCCGCCGGACCAGCCGCGGAAGCCGGGACCGCCCAGGGCGATGCCGCGCTCGTCGAACACGCCGATGTCGCAGGAGTTCGTCTTGTCGCCGGCGGCCACCGTGGGGTGGTCGTAGGAGTAGGAGACGTCGATCTGCTTGATCCCGGCCGGGATCTGGACCGGCAGGTAGACGAAGTCGGCGGCGCCGGTGTCGAGGTGGCCGGTGATGGTCTGGGTGACCTGGGTGCCGTCGGCCGGGGTGCCCCCGGAGGCGCCCGCGGTGCCGTCAGTGCCGTCGGCGGCGTGGGCGAAGGTCATCGGGGCCAGGGTGAGCGCCGCGGTCGCGGCGCCGACCGTCAGGACGCCCCGGCGGGACAGGCCGGAGGCGGCGGGGTCGGCCGGCTCGGGCAGCGGTGCGACGTTGTGCTCGCAATAGCCATCAGTGCACATGGGTTCCGACGATCGGTGACGCCGGTGAACCTGGCATGAGCGTCAAGCGAAAGGTTGTGGGCGTCGTGGCGAGGAGTCTTGAGGAATGTGGCGAGGGATGTTGCGGCTGCGTGGTCGCTCCGCTACCCGAGCCGGAGCCCCGGATGGTCCGGGGAGTCCGGGTACGGGTCCGCCACCGCCTCGGTCAGCGCCCGCAGCCCGTGCACCAGGCCCGCGCGGTCGGCCGACGTCAGGTGGCCGACCAGTGCCGTGACCTCCTGCGAGCGCCGGTCCATGACCCGGTGGACCAGGTCTCGGCCGGCCGGGGTGAGGCCGACGAGCTGTTCGCGGCGGCTGTCGGGGTTGGGCTGGCGCGCCATCAGGCCGGCGGCGGCCAGGCGGTCGGCCATGCGCAGGACGGTGGAGGGGTTCACGCCGAGTTCGGCAGCCAGGTCGGCCTGCTTCATCGGCGGACGGTCGGCCAGGACGACCAGGGTGCGCAGCTGCGGGAGGGTCAGGGAGTCGTCGACGTCGGCCAGGGCGCTCGCGGACATGCCGACGATCAGGCGTGAGGCCGCGAGGACGGCCGCGACGACTTCCTCGGTGTCGGCTTCCTGTTGGGCGGGATGGGTGTCCGGATGCACAGTCCGAGGCTACCCCTTGCGACAGCAAGGCTAACCATTGCTCAATGCAATGGTTGACGGACGTCCTCCCGGGATGTGACGTGTGCGCGCAGTCGGCGCGGCGGCGCGATGATGGAGGTATCTCCGTAAGCACGAGGAATGGGAGATCGAGATGACCGGTTTCGAAGTCCTCACCGCGGGCCGCTACGGCTATGCCGACCGGCGCATCCACCGCGACGACTTCGCACACCAGCTGGCGGTCATGCTGCCGGCCGACGACGACGAGCGTCTGCGCCCGGCCGCGGCGGTCACCGCCGACGACCTGGTCAGCGCCGCCAAACTGTGCCGCCACCTCGCCGAGCGCTATCCCGGCGAACCCCTGGCGCGGCTGGCGGAACAGATCGCCTACCGCCTTGAGCACCCGATCACCCACCCCGGAGCGATGGTCTACTACGCCGCCGCTCTGCTGTGCCGCGAACAGGAGGCCCTGAGCCGGGTGGAGAGCGCGACCATGGTGGCCGCGGTCCTGGAGGCCCGGGCCGCCGGGCACACCGCCGACGCGCTGGAGGCCACGGCCCCGCAGACGTTGCGGTACACCGTCAAGACCGCCATCGACGGCGACTTCGTGCGCGGGGCACGCCATTTGCAGGCCAACAGCAACTGAGGACGGCGCCGTCATTCGCCGGCCGCTGCGATCGAGGGCGCCAGCGACCCCGAACGACGGCATCCATCCGGATGAAAACGCGGCCCGCCGGGCCCTGGCGGGCCGCTCACGTGCGCAGCGGCGCGGTGAGCGCGGCGTCCCTCTTCGTCCTTCGTCCGCGACCCGGGACGCCGCCCCCCGCTTCCCACCGCTCCCCCACCTTCCGGGGCGGCGGCAGCCGACATCCCGGAAGTCCAGATCATCCCGCGTCGACCCGGTACTGTCACTGGATTGCGCCCCATACGCAAACCATTGACAGGCGCAGGGTGCTGTGCAGGACTGAACGCGACCGGCGGAGACGAGGTACGACGAGATGGAGACCATCGACTACGGCCCCGGGGACCTGGGCCGGGTCCGCTTCGTGGTGTCGCCGCTGGGGCATCTGATCCACGGCGTGCACGACGGCCCGTGCAGCCGGCAGTCCCCGTGGCGGCAACGATGGTGGCCCAAGGCCCGGCGCCAGGTGAGCCTCGGCTCGGCGAAGCTGGTCCCGCTGATCAACCGCGCGCACCCGGACGCCCCGGCCTTCCTGCCGCTGGCGATCGCCGGCGACGGCGAGGGCGCCGCGTCCCCGACCTTCGAGCAGGAACTGGACCAGCTGCGCGCCACACCCCCGCACCTGCTGGGCTACCGCCTGGCCACCACCCCGGTGCGCACCGACGAGGCCGACCGCCTGATCCGCGGCCTGCGCAACCAGGAGGACGCCTCGCTGCGCGCCGTCGTCGACGGCCTGCTGGCCCTGTACCGGGCCACCCTGATGCCGGACTGGCCGACCGTCGCCGAACGCCTCCAGCGCGACATATCCCTGCGCCGCCGCCAGATCCAGCGCCACGGCACCCTCCCCATGCTGACGAATCTGCACCCTGACATCACCTGGCGGCCCGGCACGGACCCCGCCGGCCCGGCCCGCGGCCTGATCCTGGCACCGTGCCTGTTCGGCCAGCAGCGGGCCCACGGCGGCCCCGGCGCCGACGGCACGCAGGTGGTGATCTACCCGACCGCCGACCCCGACGAGGCCCGCCCCGCCCCCGAGGACCACCTGGCGGCCCTGCTCGGCGCCGGACGCGCGGCGGTGCTGCGCAGCCTGCGCTCGCCGGCGTCGACCTCGGGGCTGGCGGCGCGGCTGGGGATCACGGCGCCGATGGCCTCCACGCACACGGCGCTGCTGCGGAACGCGGGGCTGGTGACGACGGCGCGGGACGGGAAGAGCGTGCGGCACGAGCTGACGGCGGTAGGGCGGGAGTTGGTGGAGTTGAATCCCGGGGAGGGGTGGCCCGGGGCGGGGTGAGGGGCGGCCGGGTGGTCGGCTGCTGCTGGCTGCTGGCTGCTCCCTGCCGCGGCCGGGTGGTCAGCTGCTGCTGGCTGCTGGCTGCTGGCTGCTGGCTGCTGGCTGCTGGCTGCTGGCTGCTCCCTGCCGCGGCCTACCGTCTACCGCGCCGCCACCCGCACCCTCACCGCTTGATCCCCACCCCCACCAACCCCCATATCTCCTCCCAGTCCTCCCGCACCTCGCCGTCGGGCCGCCACAGCGGCCGCGGCACGATCCCCGGCTCGATGATCTCCGTGCCGGCGAACAGGGCCCTGATCTCCGCCTCGCTGCGCATGTACATCGGCGAGGTCGCCTGGTCCCAGGCGCGGACCGCCGCCTCGGCCTGGACCGGGCGGCCGCCGTCGGTGATGTGCGAGACCACCAGGGCGCTGCCGGCGGGGACCGCCGCCAGGAACTGCGCGACGATGGCGTGGGGGTCCTCGTCGGGCGATATGAAGTGCAGGAGGGAGTTCATCACCAGGGCCACCGGGCGGGTGAGGTCCAGGACCCGGCGCAGTTCCGGGTCGGCCAGGACTTCGGCGGGACGGCGGATGTCGGCTTCGACGACCGCGGTGTGGGCCGGGTCCGCCGCCGCCACCAGGGCGCGGCCGTGGACGGCGACCATCGGGTCGTAGTCGACGAAGACGATGCGGGACTCGGGGTGGGCCCGGCGGGCCACGTCGCCGATGTTGTCGGTGCCGGGCAGGCCGCTGCCGAGGTCGAGGAACTGGGTGACGCCGGCGGCCGCCAGGAACCTGGTCGCCCGGTTGAGGAACGCGCGGTTCTCCTGGAGGATCTCGCGGGCCTGGGGGACGTGGCGCAGTGCCGTCTCGGCGGCCTCGCGGTCCACGTCGAAGTAGTGCATGCCGCCCAGCAGGTATTCGTAGATGCGCGCGGTGTGGGCCCTGGTGGTGTCCAGTTCCGGCGGGAGCCAGCCGGGGATCAGCGTGCTGTCGATGGTGTCGACGACGTCCATGGTCCCTCCGCTGCCGACCGCCGTGGGGGCGCCGTCGGCCGAGGTCGCGGCGGTTTCGGGCGGTCCGCCGATGTTCGAGGCCTGATGTTCGTGAACCACCCGGGAGAGCCTAGCGGACAACCCTGTGAACCGGACCGGGCGCCGGGCGGCACGATCGGGGCTTGACAGCCGTCGCCTTTTCGGCTGAGGTCGCCTGTCATTGTCCCGATACGTCGTGGTGCCCTTTTGTACGTCGTAATGTCGCCCCACAGCTGGTAGAAATTTTGGTCATGTCGAAGAATGCCAGGGCCCGACGAGTCCGCCGCCGCCTGATAGCCGGGGTGGCGGTGACCACCATGGTCAGCGCGGCCTCGGTGGCGACATCCGTCAGCGCACAGGCCGATACGGCCCCGTCCGGTGGTCAGTCGCCGGTGGCCGCTCCCTCAACGTCGTCGGGCCAGTCGGATCCGAGTTCGGATCCCTCGAGCCAGACGCCAACGCCGACGCCGACGCCAACCCCGACGCCTACTCCGACACCCACTCCGACACCCACCCCGACGCCCACGCCGACCACGCCCTCGTCGTCGGCCCCCTCCTCGTCGAGCCCGGCACAGCCGCCGACCACGCCCGCGCAGCCGCCGAGCACAAAGCCGCTCCCGTCGGCGCCCCCGACGGTGAAGCCCACGCCGGCGCCGACCAAGGGCAAGCCGACCCCGCCGACCACGACCCCGGCGCCCTACATCCCGCCGCCGGACCCGGTGCCGGTGCCCAAGCACCCGGCGGCCGGCGCGGGCCAGTTCGACAACGCGCTGATCGCCACCACCGCGCTGGCCTACGTCGGCCGCTGGGGCGGCCAGGCCTGTGTGGACGCCAACCGCTTCCGCTCCGGCCAGTGCCGCGAGTTCGTGGACTGCGTCGTGTCGCTGGCCAGCGGCGGGAAGATCTGGCCGGTCGACCCGGGCGGGAACTACCAGGTCGGGTTCAGCTCGGTCGGCGCGGTGCCGATCGCCCCGGCCGACGCCGTCGAGGGCGACATCATCCAGATCGGCGACCACGACGACTCCAACCCGCTGCACACCGCGATCGTGCTGACCAACCACGGCGACGGGTCGTACACGGTCGTGGACTCCAACTGGGTCGGCGAGCCGCTGGTCAAGGAACTGGTCGGGGTGCACGACTGGACCCCGCCGGCCGCCGCGCAGTTCTGGCGCCTGGGCGCGGTCAACCCGAACAACCCCGGCTGGAAGATGCCCAAGGGCGGCGTCCTCGGCGGGTACACCCCGAACTCGAACCAGGCCCCGGACACGGCGGTCAACCCGGCGCCGCCGGCCCCGACGGTGAGCACGAACACCGTGAACGGCCTGGCCTCCGGCACCATCACGGTGCGGTCGGTGGACGCCGATCCGACCCACCCGGCGGTCCGCATGCAGTACTGGATCGACGGCAAGTCCGCGCAGGCCATCGACAACGCCCCCGGCGGTGCGCTGCTGCCGCTGGACACCACGAAGCTGCCGGACGGCCCGCACGTCATCACCTCGCAGGCGATGGCCGACGACGGCGCGATCTCCCAGCTGTCCGCGCCGGTCACGATCAACGTCACCAACCACCAGCTGACCGTGGCGGTCGCGGCCCCGAACGCGCCGCTGCTCTCCGGCACGGTGCCGCTGGGCATCGGCGCGGCCCCGGCCTCCGACCTGGCCAAGGAGACGCTGACCGTGGACGGCGTCGCCGAGCCGCAGCCGATGGCCACCAGCAACCTGGTCAATCTGGACACCTCGACGCTGATCGCCGGTCCGCACCAGATCAGCGTGGCGGTGACGAACCGCGAGGGGCAGACGGTGACCTGGGGGCCGGTCGTCGTGACCGTCACCGGCGCGGCCACCGGGCCCCGGGCGGTCGTGCCCTCGACCGCCGCCGGGCACGCCGACCTGGTCGCCGTCGACACCACCGGGCGGCTGCTGCGGTACCCGTGGGTCTCCGACGGGACGTTCGGCGTGCCGCAGCCGATCGCCGACGGCTTCGCCGACGTCACCTCGCTCACGCCCGGGCACTTCACCGGCGCCGCCGGCGCGGTGCAGCTGCTCGCGGTCCGCAAGGACGGCAGCGCGCACCTGTACGGGTTCGACCCGACCGGCAAGCTGGTGGATCAGGGTGCTGTCAGCGGCGCGCAGTGGAACACCTTCACGCGGCTGACGGCCGGGGTCTTCACCAAGGACGGGCACGAGTCGGTGGTCGGGATCGACGCCGCCGGACACGCGCAGCTGATCACGCTCTCGGTCCCGCCGGCCGACAAGTCCGCCACAGCCGACAAGCCCGCCGCACCGGCCGGACCCGCCGCACCCGCCGACGCCCCGGCCGCGAACGCAGACGCCGCGCCGGCCGCGGCAGGCGCCCCGGCCGGCTCCCTGCCCGGCTCCCTGCCCGGCTCCGGTGCCACCTCCCTGCCGGGCTCCGGCGCCAACCCCGCGATCGTGCCGGCCGCCGCCGTCACGGTGAAGCCCGCCTTCACCGCCGCGGTGCAGGGCCTGCCGCAGAACCCGGCGCTGGCCGCCGCGGTGACCATCGAGGCCGTACCGGGCACCGGCGGGATCGACCAGCTGCTGTCGGTGGACGGCACCGGCGCGGTGTCCGCGTCCACGTTCAACGGCACGCAGGGATTCGTGCCGGTGACGGTCGTGCCCGGCACGTCCGCGGTGCGGCTGCCGGCCCCGGTCGGCACGCCGGTGGCCGGCGCGTTCGTCGGGAAGGACGCGGAGATCCTGGTCACCGGCTCCGACGGGCAGACCTGGATCATCTCGCTGGCCCACCCCGACCGGCCGGCTCAGGGTGCTGCGTTCCAGTCGGACGTCGCCGCGGTCCCGGCGACGCAGCCCGCCCAGGGCCAGCACAAGCTCAGCCAGCCCGCGGGGTGATCACGCGGGCGTGAGGGCGTGGACATGGTGACAGCCGCCCGGGAACTGGGAGGTCTCCCGGGCGGCCGTCTACGCCTTGTTTATCAGGTTCGACGTTCCGGCGCCACGGTGCCGGGCTCGCCGACGGCGGCCGACGGTTGCGCGGCCGCGCTCCCCGCGCCCTCCATCCCGTGCTCTTGACGCTCGTCCGCACAACGGTCCGTCAGTCGCAGGACCAGCACGATGTTCGCCAGAACCAACACGGCGACGAGCGTGGCCAACACGGACGAAAGGGACATGCGCTCTCCTTGCCGAGCACCGCGGCCGAGGCACCGGCGCTAAAGGGTGATCAGTTGCGGATGCTAGCAAAGGCGGCGCCTGGTCGGTAAGGGTCTGATTCGCCCTGTGACGCAACCCCGACAGAACGCGAACCCACGGTGTCCACCCGACCACCACCCGCAGTCGGCCCGGCGCTCCGGCGTGTCCGAATCTGACAGAACACCGTCATTGCCGCCATGGCCGCCCCGGGTGAGGATGGAGCCATGGCTGGAGCTCGGCGAGTGGTGATCGCGGTCTTCCCCGATGTCGACCTGCTCGACGTCACGGGGCCGGCGGAGGTGTTCGCGCTGGCGAACCGGGAATGCGGACGGACCGCGTACCGGGTCGACCTCGCCGGACGCCAGGTCGGGGCCGTCGCCACCTCGGCGGGCGTCCGACTGCTCACCGACCTGGCGTTCGCCGAGGTCACCGGCGCTATCGACACCCTGGTGGTGCCCGGCGCCGTGGACATCGGCGCCGCGGGGCCGGTGGCGCGGGTGGACCAGGACGTGGTGGCGTGGGTGGCCGCGGTGGCGCCCTCGGTCCGGCGCGTGGCCTCGGTGTGCGTCGGCGCGCACGTCCTGGCCGCCGCCGGCCTGCTCGACGGCAAGACCGCCACGACGCACTGGTCCACCGCCGCACAGCTGGCGGCGGAGCACCCGGCCGTACGGGTGGACCCCGACCCGATCTTCGTGCGATCAGGGAAAGTCTGGACCGGCGCGGGAATCAGCGCCTGTATGGACCTCGCGCTCGCCCTGGTAGCCGAGGACCTGGGGGAAGAACTGGCCCTGGCGGTGGCGCGCCAGCTGGTGGTCTATCTGAAGCGGCAGGGCGGCCAGAGCCAGTTCTCGGTACCGCTCAGCACGCCGCCGGCCGGCCGCCGCGACATCGACACGCTGCGGATGTACATCGCCGAACACCTCGGCGCCGACCTGTCGGCGCCGGCGCTGGCCGAGCGCATGTGCTTGAGCGAACGGCACTTCGCACGCGTCTTCCGCCAGGAGACCGGCACGACGCCGGCCGCCTACGTGGAGGCCGCGCGCGTGGAGGCGGCACGGCGGCTGCTGGAGAGCACCGACCAGCCGCTGGAAGAGGTGGCGGCGGGCAGCGGTCTGGGCTCCGTCGAGACGCTGCACCGCGCGCTGCGCAGGCAGATCGGGACGACCCCGGCCGCCTATCGGCGCCGGTTCCGCATCACCATCTGACATTTCATCAACCGACAATTCCGAGAAGAAGCATGTCCACGTCACCAACACTGCGTTCCGTCATAGGCCTTGACAATGCATTGCCGAAGCTCGCGGACGCGACGCTCGTCATGGTCGACTTCCAGAACACCTATCGCACCGGCGTGATGGAACTCGACGGCGCCGACGCCGCGGTGCGAGCCGGCGCCCGGTTGCTCACCGCGGCCCGCGAGGCCGGCGCGAAAGTGGTCCACATCGTCAACGACGGCGGCGAGGGCACGCCGTACGACATCCGCGCCGAGATCGGCTCGATCATCGCGGAGCTGGCCCCGGTCGACGGCGAACCGGTGGTGGTGAAGGCGTTCCCGAACGCCTTCCACGCCACGGAGTTGGAGAAGACCCTGCGCGAGCTCGGCGCCGGGCCGGAACTGGTGATCGCCGGCTTCATGACGCACATGTGCGTGACCTTCACCGCGCAGGGCGCCTTCAACCTCGGCTACCGCCCGACGGTCGTCGCCGACGCCACCGCGACCCGGTCACTGACTGGCCCGGACGGCACGCCGCAGCCCGCGAACGCTTTGCAGGCCGCGGCTCTGACCACGATCGCGGACCTGTTCGGGGTCGTGGTGCCGGACGCGGAGGCTCTGGTCAGGGGGTGATCAGCGCTAGAGAACGGGCTGCTAGGAAGTCGGCATAACGGGCGATGAGCGGGCCGGGATCCGCGCAGGCCGCGTCACGCCGGGAACCCCCGACGTGACGCGGCCAGATCCCGTTACCGGCCCTCAGTACCGATAGTGCTCGGCCTTGTAAGGACCCTCAATCTCCACGCCGAGATACTCGGCCTGCTCCGCGCTCAGCTCCGTGAGCTGCACGCCGAGCGCCTCAAGGTGCAGCCGCGCGACCTTCTCGTCGAGGTGCTTCGGCAGCCGGTAGACCGCGTCCGTGTACCGGCCCTGATTCGTGAACAGCTCGATCTGCGCCAGCACCTGGTTGGCGAACGAGGCCGACATCACGAAGCTCGGGTGGCCGGTGGCGTTGCCGAGGTTGAACAGGCGGCCCTCGGAAAGCACCAGGACTGCGTGTCCGTCGGCGAACGTCCACTGGTGCACCTGCGGCTTGATCTCGGTCTTCGTCACGCCCGGGTGCGCGGCCAGGGCGGCCAGGTCGATCTCGGTGTCGAAGTGGCCGACGTTGCCGACGACCGCGTTGTGGCGCATGCGGGCCAGGTGCTCGACGCGGATGGCGCCGGTGCCGCCGGTGGCGGTGACGAAGACGTGCGCGTCCGCAACGACCTGTTCCAGGCGGGCGACCTGGAAGCCGTCCATCGCCGCCTGCAGGGCGTTGATCGGGTCGATCTCGGTCACCACGACGCGCGCGCCCTGGCCGCGCAGCGCCTCGGCCGCGCCCTTGCCGACGTCGCCGTAGCCGCAGACCACGGCGGTCTTGCCGCCGAGCATGACGTCGGTGGCGCGGTTCAGGCCGTCGGGCAGGGAGTGGCGGATGCCGTACTTGTTGTCGAACTTCGACTTGGTGACCGAGTCGTTGACGTTGATCGCCGGGAACAGCAGGCGCCCCTCGCGGGCCAGCTTGTACAGCCGCGCGACGCCGTTGGTGGTCTCCTCCGACACCCCGCGAAGGCCCGCGGCGATGCGGGTGAAGCGATGGTCGTCCTCGGCGATGCTGCCGGCCAGCAGGCCCAGGATCAGGCGGCGTTCCTCGTGCTCGCCGGGCTCCGGGGCCGGGACGCGGCCGGCGGTCTCGTACTCGGCGCCGAGGTGGACCAGCAAGGTGGCGTCGCCGCCGTCGTCGACGAGCAGGTCCGGGCCCCGGCCGTCGCCGAAGTCGAAGAGCTGGCGGGTGCACCACCAGTACTCCTCGAGCGTCTCGCCCTTCCAGGCGAAGACCGCGGTGCCGGTGGGCTTCTCGGGGGTGCCGTCGGGCCCTACGACGACCGCGGCCGCCGCCTCGTCCTGCGTGGAGAAGATGTTGCAGGACACCCAGCGGACCTCGGCGCCGAGCGCGACCAGGGTCTCGATGAGGACCGCGGTCTGCACGGTCATGTGCAGGGAGCCGGCGATCCGGGCGCCGCGCAGCGGTTGCGCCGCCGCGTGCTCGGCGCGCAGCGCCATCAGGCCGGGCATCTCGTGCTCGGCGAGCTGGATCTGCAGGCGGCCGGAGGCGGCCAGGTCGAGATCGGCGACGGCGAACCGCAGGCCGTCGATCTCTTGCTCGTGGATGTGGTGGTGCTTCATGCTCGCTTTCCCGTCTTCGCATGAGGTGGTGGAACCCCGGGGAAGCACGAAGTGCGCCTCCACGAGGGAGGCGCCCTTGGGAAAGTCGCCGGGACCGAGCGTGGCGGATCCGAGGATCCGTTGCAGCGCCTCTCAGCTTCGGCGGCGCCTGATGAGCGGCGCACGTTCAATGTAGCGCGCGCCGGGCAGGTGTGCTCTGCATCTACACGGCACGGGTGAACACCACGCGCGGCTCGCCGGGCCCTGCGTAGTCGTCGACGACCTCTGCGGCGAAGCCGATGCCGGTGTGGAACGCGACGCTGCCGGTGTTCGCCACCGAGGTGATCGCCTTGAGCCGGGTGGCGCCGAGCTGCGCGGCCAGCCGGGCGAACTCGGCGTGCAGCCGGCGGCCCAGGCCCGTTCCGCGGGCGTCCTCGCGGGTGGCGATGAAGTGGACGTAGCCGACGCGGTCGGGATTCACCCAGCCCATCAGATAGCCGCGGATGCCGTCCGGGGAGTCGGCGACCAGGCAGGTGGCGCCGAACTCGTGGACCAGCGGGAACAGGTGGCCCCAGCGCATGTCGCGCTCGCCCCAGTAGCGGGGCATGTCCTCAAGAATTCGGTTCAGGTCCGCGACGGTCATGGGGCGCAGGGTCTCGGTCGCGGGGCGCAGGCTCTCGGTCATGCGGCGATCATGACAGGAATGAGCCCGGGGCCGGTGGGGCGAACACCGGTCCCGGGCCTGTGGCGGGTCGCGATGGCTGGTGTTCAGGACTCCACGTTCACGAAGCTCATCATGCCGTTGTCCTCATGGGCCGCGATGTGGCAGTGGAACAGCCACCGGCCCGGGAAGTCCTCGATCGGGACGCGTATCACGACCTTGCCGGGGACTCCGCTGGACGCGTGCGGAACCAGGACGATGTCCTGCATGTGCGTGTAGGGCACCGCCGTACCGTTCACCGACATCTCCTGGAAGGTGGTGGTGTGCAGGTGGAACGGATGGTCCTCGCCGCTCTCGTTGAGGATCGTCCACTCCTCGACGGTTCCCAGGTGCGCGGGGGTCGCGAAGACCGAGGCGTCCGGGTCGAACTGCTCGCCGTTGATGAAGAAGGTGAGTCCGTCGGGGCTCTCGCTCAGGTCGACGGTCCGCTGCTGCGCGATCGGCGCGGTGTCCAGGCCCGCCGGCGCGGTCCGGACCGCGCCGGTGAGGACCGGCAGGCGGCCGACGGCGCCGCCGGCGACGTTCAGCTGCATGAGGGCGGTGTCCGGGTACTGATCTCCTTGGGGTCCGTTGCTGTAGGCGGTGGTGCGCAGCCAGCTGGCGCCGGCGGTGCTGTTCGCGGTGACCAGGACGTCGTAGCGCTTGGCCGGCGGCAGGAGCAGGGTGCCGGCGGTGGTGATGCCGGCGACCGGAACGCCGTCCTCGCCGACGACGGTGAAGCGGTAGCCGTCCAGGCGGAGCCGGTAGAAGATGTCGGCTCCGGCATTTATCAGGCGCCACAGCTGCGTCTCGTTCGGGCGCATCCTGAGCACCGGCCGCAACTGGCCGTTGACCAGGCGGATGGTCGGGGCGTTGGAGTCGATCCTCGTGGTTCCGGTGTTCTGGACGATGTTGCCGGCGGGGTCGATCTGGACGTCCTTCAGGACCAGGGTGTGCGCAGTGATGTGCTGGTAGGCCGGGGGCAGCAGGGTCCGGTCGTCGCCGACGATCATGGCGCCGGACAGGCCGGCGAAGATCTGGTTCTCGACGTCGCCGGTCATGGGCCCGGTCATGCCGTCGCCCGCCATCGGCCCGGTGACGCCGTTCGGGCAGGTCGAGGCCATGGCGTGCGAGTGGTACCAGTAAGTCCCCTGCGGATGGTTCGCGGGGATCACGAGCCGGTAGGTGTAGGTGTCTCCCGGGGCGACGCACAGGAAGTCGTCGTCGGAGTGGCTCGACGGGTCGATGTGCAGGCCGTGGAAATGCACGTTGGTCGCCACCGGGAGGTGGTTGACCAGGGTCACGTCCACGTGCGCGCCGGGGTCGAAACGGATCGTCGGCGCGACGTAGGAGCCGTTGTAGGACTGGCCCTGGACGGTCCGGCCGGCCAGGTCGAACCGGGTGTCGTGGGCGTCCAGGGTCACGGTCACGGCACCGTCGGCCCCGGCGTCCTCGACCGCGTTCGGCGGGTCCCGGAACGGCGCGCCGTCGACCATGCCCTGTTCCTGGTCGGCCGCCGCCGGCGCCGCGTTCAACGTCCCTGTCGAGGACGCCAGCGCGACCGCCCCGGTGGCGGCGGACAGGATGGCCAGGACCGTGATCATGAGCACGGCGCGCCCGGTTACCAGGGTTCTCAACGGTGTGTCACGATTTCTGCTTCTGTTTTCGGGCGCGGACGAGCGCCATCGGTGAGCAGCGGCCACGGCGGGTGTCCTTCCTACGGTGGCAGGGACGAGAGGTGGCGGAGCCGGGTGACGCTGTGAATCGGGTGGGGCTGTGAATCAAGTGGGGCTGTTGAGCGGGTGAGGCTGTGAATCAGGCCTTGCACTTAAGCGCTGTAGTTGTTCAGCCGTCCGTGCTCGAATCTAAAACCTGGGAGCCTGTTGGTCCAGGGGGGGCACGACGTCCAGGGGACACACCACTGACACGCCCGTGAGCTCGGAAGTTGCGCCTGACGGGCGAGCGCGGGGGTGGCGAATCGGCCCCGAGCAGGGGCGTGCGACAGAACCGAGCCTGAGCGTCCAGTTCCTCGACGCTCGCGCCCGCCGCACGCCGGCGTTCCTTAGCGTCGCGGCCATGAACACCATCTCGGTGCGGGACCAGATCTGGCCGGCGGGCGCGGCGTGGGCCGACGGCGAGCTGACCGTCGCGGGGCTCGGGGTGCGGGGACTCGCCGCGGAGTTCGGCACCCCGCTCTACATCCTCGACGCCGCCGATTTCCGGGCCCGGTGCTCGGCGTGGCGGCAGGCCTTCCCCGACGGGGACGTGCACTACGGCGGCAAGGCCTTCCTGGCTCCCGCCGTCGTGGGATGGCTGGCGGAGCTGGGGCTGTGCCTGGACGTGTGCAGCGGCGGGGAGCTGGCGGTGGCGCGGGTCGGCGGGATGCCGCCGGAGCGGGTGGTCTTCCACGGCAACAACAAGTCGGCGGCGGAGATCCGGCAGGCGGTGGCGTGGGGCGTCGGGTGCATCGTGCTGGACTCGCGGCACGAGCTGGAGCGCGTGGCGCGCGCCGCCGCCGAGGCGGGTACCCGGCAGCCGGTGATGATCCGGGTGAAGCCGGGTGTGGACGCCGACACGCACGCCTCCTGGGCCACCGGCGGCGAGCGCACCAAGTTCGGCCTGTCCATGGCCTCCGGCGAGGCGGCGGAGGCGGTTCGCCGGGTGCTGTCGGAGCCGAGCCTGGAGCTGGCCGGACTGCACTCGCACATCGGGTCGCAGATCTTCGGCCTCGACCAGTTCGCCGAGGCGGCCCGCCGCATGGTCGCGTTCCTGCGCGCGGTCGAGCGGGAGCATCACACTGTCATCGGACGCCTGGACCTCGGCGGCGGCCTCGGCATCCGCTACCTGCCCGGCGACCAGCCGGCGCCGACCCCGGCCGACCTCGCGGACGTCCTGCAGACCGTGGTCCCCGCCGACATCCGCATCGCGGTGGAACCCGGCCGCTCCATCGCCGGCCCCGGCACCGTCGCCGTCTACGAGGTCGGCACGGTCAAGGAACGCTTCGTCGCGGTCGACGGCGGCATGAGCGACAACCCGCGCCCGGCCACCTACGGCGCGGCGTACACCGCGGCGCTCGCCTCCCGCCGCAGCGACGCGCCGACCGAGGCGATGACGATCGTCGGCAAGCACTGCGAGAGCGGCGACGTCCTCATCGAGGACGTCGCCCTGCCCGCGGACATCGCCCCCGGCGACCTGATCGCGATCCCGTGCTCCGGCGCGTACCAGCGTTCCGCGGCCGGCAACTACAACCTGGTCGCGCGGCCGCCGGTGGTCGCGGTGGAAGAGAACGCGGCGCACGTCATTGTGCGCCGCGAGACTGAGGAGGACTTGCTGCGGCTCTACCCCTGATCGTCTGGAGGATCAGCGAGCACCTGGTCCAGAAAGGTGAGGCTACCGGTATCGGCGTCCAGCCGCGCCCGCACCCCCACCGGATACGTCTGCATCTGGCAGTTGTGCCCGATGTTCACCCCGGCCAGCACCGGCACGCCGAGATCGCCGAAGCGCTCGGCCAGCAGCGCGTCGACGTGCTCGGGCTCGCCGCACTCGGTGAAGGTGCCGAGGATGATGCCGCGGACGCCTTCCAGGTAGGACGTGGCGCGGCGGAACTGCGTGAAGACGCGGTCCAGGCGGAACGGAAGTTCGTCCACGTCCTCCAGGAACAGGATGCCGTCCCGGACCGGATACGACGTGTCCGTCCCGAAGTTCGCCGCGATCAGCGTCGCGGTGCCGCCGAGGGTCAGCCCTTCGGCGGCGCCGGGGACCAGGGCACGCGAGCCGGGGAAGGTGAGCTGCTTGACCGCCGACGGTCTGAACAGGAGCTTCATCAGCTCCTTGAAGTCGTACTCTTCGGGACCCTGCCAGAAGCCGCTGCAGGCCACCATCGGGCCGAACAGCGACACCCAGCCGAGCTTGACCGCTATAGCCTCCAGCAGCGCGGTGACGTCGGAGTACCCGACGACCACCTTCGGCTCCCCGGCGTCGATACGGCTCCAGTCCATCAGCTCCAGGGTGCGCTGCATTCCGTAGCCGCCGCAGGCCAGGAACACCCCGGCGTAGGCCGGGTCGCTCAGGGCGCGGGTCAGGGCGGCGGCCCGTTCGGCGTCGCTGCCGGCCAGGTATTCGTACACGCTCCCGGCGTCGCGGGCGGTGCCGAACACCTCCGGGATGAGGCCCACCGACTTCATCGCGCGCAGGCCCTGCTCCAGGTGCTGCTGGCTCTGCACCGGCGAGGAGGCGCAGAGCACCGCGACGGTGTCGCCGGGCTTCAGGGCCGGCGGGCGGAGCAGGGTCATGCGTGCGTCCTGGGGTCGGTCATCAGGTAGGTGGCCAGGACGCCGGCGCCGAAGGCCAGGCTGTCAGTGAGGACGTGCTCGTCGACGCCGTGGACGTACTGCCAGGCGTCGAAGCCCTCTGGGGTGCGGCCGGGGACGAAGCCGAAGCCGGGGATGCCGATCTTGGCGAAGGCCTTGGCGTCGGTGCCGCCGGTCATGCAGTACGGCAGGACGATCGCCTCGGGGTCGAAGGCGCGCAGGGCGGCGGCCATCGCGGCGAAGTCCGGGGCGGTGAAGTCGGCGCTGACCGGGGAGCTGTGATCGCCGGTGCGGACGGCGTCCGGGCCCAGGAGAGCGTCGACGGTGGCAAAGAACTCGGCCTCGGTGCCCGGCAGCAGGCGGCCGTCCAGGGCGACGCTGGCCTCGGAGGGGATCACGTTGTGCTTGTAGCCGGCGCGCAGCATCGTGGGGTTGACCGAGTTGCGCAGCGTGTCGGCCAGCAGCGGCGCCGCCGCGCCCAGGCCGGACAGGTCCTCCGGGGAGATCTCGCGGCCGAAGTGCTCGGACAGGCCGTCCAGCAGGGCCCTGACCACCGGCACCACCCGCACCGGCCATTCGTACTCGGCGAAGCGGGTGATCAGCGCGGCCAGCTTGGCGATCGCGTTGTCGTCGTTGCGGCGCGAGCCGTGGCCGGCGGTGCCGCGCGCGGTGACGGTCATCCAGGAGCTGCCGCGCTCCCCCGCCGCGATCGGGTACAGGCGCGCGCCGTCGGACAGGTGCACCGAGTGGCCGCCGGACTCGCTGATCGCGCCGGCCACGCCCTCGAACAGGTCCGGGTGCTCGCGGCACAGGAAGCCCGCGCCGAAGTCGCCGGTGTCCTCCTCGTCGGCCACGAAGGCCAAGACGATGTCGCGCGGCGGCCGCTGCCCGGTGCGCGCCAGATGCTGGAGGAACGCGAGCATCATCGCGTCCATGTCCTTCATGTCCAGGGCGCCGCGGCCCCAGACGGCGCCGTCGCGGACGTCCCCGGAGAAGGGATGGGACCGCCAGTCGGCGGGCTCGGCCGGGACGACGTCGAGGTGCCCGTGCACCAGCAGGGCCGGCGCGCCGGGGTCGGTGCCGGGGACGCGGACCACGGTGTTGGCCCGGTGCGGCGCCGATTCCAGCACGATCGGGTCGAAGCCGGCGTCGGTGATCTGTTCGGCGACCCATTCGGCGCAGGCGCGTTCGCCGCGGCTCTCGCCGCCGCCGAAGTTGCTGGTGTCGAAGCGGATCAGGCGGGAGCAGGCGGCGACGGTGTCGGCCGCGAGTTTCTCGAGATCGGAATCGGCGGGGCGGGGTGTGGTCATGTCAGGCTCCGAGGACGCTTGCGTACAGGTCGAGTTCGGCTCGCAGGCACACGGTCATCGTCTCGTCCTTGCGGAACCCGTGTCCCTCTCCGGGGAAGCGGTGGTAGGCCCGGCACAGTCCGGGGTTGACCGCCTCGACGGCCTTCACCAGCCGGTCGGCCTGGTCCGGGCGGCAGATCACGTCGTCGTCGCCCTGCAGCATGATGAACGGCGCGGTGATCTCGGCGGCGTGGGCCAGCGGCGAGACCCGGGCGAAACGCTCGGCGTCCTTGTCGGGGTCGCCGATCAGGTAGTGGATGTAGCGGCTCTCGAAGTCGTGGGTCTGCTCGTCGAACCAGGTCGCGGGGTCGCTGATCGGGAAGTACACCGTGCCGCAGGCGAAGTAGTCGCTGTGCGCGAGCGCCGCCAGCGTGGCCCAGCCGCCGGCCGAGCCGCCCCGGATGCCGGTGCGCCGCGGGTCCGCCAGCCCGGCGGCTGCCAGGGCGCGCGCCACCGCGACCGAGTCCTCGACGTCGGTGATGCCCCAGGTGTGGCGCAGGCGGTCGCGGTAGGCGCGGCCGTAGCCGGTGGAGCCGCCGTAGTCGACGGAGGCGACGGCGTAGCCGCGGGAGGTGAAGAGCGAGAAGTTGAGATGGCGCGTGGCCACGGTGCTGCTGGTCGGGCCGCCGTGGACGTCGATGAGAAGCGGCGGCGGGGTGTCGGAGGGGCCGCGGTACTCGGGGTTGGTCGGCGGGTGGTAGATGTACGGGACCTGCCAGCCGCCCTCGACCTGGACCTGGCGGCGTTCGGGGACGGAGACCCAGGCTTCGTGCGGGTATTCGGTGCGCTCGACGCAGCGGACGGTGTGGCGGCGGGCGACGTCGATGCGCAGCGGCGTCGAGGGCTCGGTGGCGTTCGCGGCGACGACCGCGATCGACGAGGCCACGCCGGTTCCGCCGGACACGGAGGTCGCGAACTCGGTCCACTCCGGGGCCAGGTCGGTGGTCTGGCCGGTCTCCGGGTCCCACAGGATCAGGGCCTCGTCGCCGGCGATGCGGCGCAGGACCACGCCGGCGTCGGTGACCGCGAAGGAGGTGGAGCCGACGCGCCAGATCGGGTGGCCGAACTCGGTCTCGGCCGGGAAGACGTTGGTCGCGGCCGTCTCCTCCCCGGCGAGGTCGATGCGGAACAGGTTCCACCAGCCGTCCGGGTCGGCGAGCGCGTACAAGGTGTCGGCATCGGCCCACTCGGCCTGCGCGACCGCCACCTCGTCGCCGCCGACATCACCACCCAGGACCCGGACCGGCGCGACCGCGACGCCGTCGAGGATCGAGGCGACCATCAGGTCGGTGGTCTCCCAGGGCATCACCGGATGGTCCCAGCCGAGCCAGGCCAGCCGGGTGCCGTCGGGGCTCAGGCGGATGGTGGACAGGAAGTGGTGGGAGCGGGCCACGACGCGCAGCGCGCCGGGGTCGTCGGCCGCGGCGCCGGACAGCGGGATCGCGACGATGTCGCGCGTGGTGCGGGGCGCGGGGTCGGTCAGCTCCTCGGTGAGCCGGGTCGCCTCCCTGATCGCCCAGACCTCGGTGCCGGTCGGGCCGAGGATCATGTCGGAGTAGTTGGTGCGGGTGAGGCCCTCGGGGTCGGCGGGGGTCAGCGGGACCGGCTCGCCGGCGACCAGGTACAGCCGCTGGTCGCGGGAGCGGGAGAAGACCGCCAGCTCCGGCGTGGCGAGGTAGGGACGGCCGCCGTAGCCGATGGCCTTGTTGCCCACCGGCCACTCCGGCCCCAGCACCGGGCCCACGCCGCCGTCGGCGTCCCGCCGCATCAGGCCGACCGTGGCCGTCGCCGGATCCGGCGCGCACCACCAGGTCTGGTCGCCCACGGCCGAGGGCCACTGCGGCGCGCCGGGGATCGCGGCGACGTCCTCGGCGGTGATCGGCGAGGGCCAGGCGCCGTAGGGCTTGTCGACCTTGGTCACGGGATCTCCTTGGCTCGGTCGGTGGTGCGGGGAGTGCGATGTGGATCTATTGGTACGGCTGAGGCGTCAGCCTTGCCGCCGGAGGCGGATCGGCAAGGCTTCTGCCAGGATTTGGAGTGTGAGCGGCGAGGTTTTCGAGGCTCGCGGTGCGGCGCCTTCCCAGGTCTCAGGCTGGTCGTATGCCTGACCATCATGCCCGCCGCATCCGCCGCGACCGCGCCGTCCACGCCGCCGTCGCCCAGGGCCTGCTCGATCCGCACCGGAGCCCGGCCGCCGCGTTCGTCGACCTCGAGGGGATCGGGCAGACGGCCCGGGAGCTGCTGACGGCCTGGCCGCGCGAGACGGACGTGCTGCACGCGTTCGCGGCCAAGGCGAACCCGATGGTGCCGGTCCTGGCGCTGCTGCTCCGGCACGGCCTGGGCTGCGAGGTGAGCAGCCCCGGGGAGCTGGCGCAGGCGCGGGCCGCGGGATTCCCGGCGGCGCGGATCGTGCTGGACTCCCCGGCGAAGACACAGGCCGAACTGGCCGAGGCGCTGCGCGACGGCATCGCGCTGAACATCGACAACTTCGAGGAACTGGAACGGGTGGACCGCCTGGTCGCCGACGGCGCCGAGGCGGTCCGCGCCGGGGTGCGGATCAACCCGCAAGTGGGGATCGGGTCGATCGAGGCGATGTCGACGGCCGGCCGGACGACGAAGTTCGGGATCGCGATGGCCGACCCCGGAAACCGGGAACGGCTGCTGGCCGCGTACGCGTCGCGTCCGTGGCTGCGCTGGATCCACGTCCACGTCGGCTCGCAGGGCATCCCGCTGGAGCTGAACGCCGCGGGCGTCGCCGAGGCGGTGCGCTTCGCGCAGGAGGTGAACACGCGGCGGGCCGGGCAGATCGAGGGCATCGACATCGGCGGCGGGCTGCCGGTCGACTTCAGCAAGGACGAGGACAGTCCCACCTTCGCCGATCACGTGGCGGTCCTGCGCGACGCCGCACCGGAGTTGTTCACCGGGGAGCTCAAGGTGGTCACGGAGTACGGCCGCTCGGTGATGGCGAAGAACGGCTTCATCGCCTCCCGGGTGGAGTACACGAAGAACACAGGCGGGCGCGCTATAGCGTTGACGCACACAGGTGCACAGGTGGCGGCGCGTACTGTGTTCGCCCCCAAGTCCTGGCCACTGCGGGTGCTGGCCTACGACCGGCACGGTCTGCCGAGCACCGCCGAGTTGGAGGTGCAGGACGTCGCGGGGCCGTGCTGCTTCGCCGGCGACCTGGTGGCGCGGGAGCGCAAACTGCCCAGGCTCGCCACGGAGGACGTCGTGGTGATCCCGGACACCGGCGCGTACTACTTCTCCTCGCCGTTCCAGTACAACAGTCTGCCGATGCCGCCGGTGTTCGGGTTCGAGGTGTCGGAGGGGGATGCGGTGCGCTTCCATGTGTTGCGCGCCGCCGAGAGCATCGATGAGCTGGTGGCCCGTAGCGGCGTGCTGCCGGCGAGTCTGCGGTGAGTGGTTTCTCGCTTCTCTTGCGCGGCGGGTCGGTCGCCGACGGGACCGGCGCGCCGTTGGTTGCGCGGGATGTGGCGGTGGCCGGCGGGCGGATCAGGATGCTGGCACCCGGGACTGCGGCGGAGGCCGCCGAGGCCGCCGAGGTCGTCGACGTCTCAGGTCTGGTGGTCTCGCCGGGATTCATCGATGCGCACACGCACTCGGACACGTCCTGCATCGACGGCGCGGAAGGCCGGCTCGACAGGGCCCAGGTATTCGCCTCAGTGCTCCAAGGGGTGACGACGGAGATCGCCGGGAACTGCGGCCATAGTGCGTTCCCTGGTAGGTATTCGGGGTTGGCGCCCTTAAGCCGTGCGCACCGTGCGGTCGGCCGGGCGAACCACCTCGTGTCCTTAGTAGGGCATGGGACGCTTCGCAGTGCGATAGTCGGCCAGGAGGCGCGCGCCGCCAGCGCCACGGAGATCGTTCGGATGGCGGATGCGCTGGATGAGGCTCTGTCTGCCGGTGCTGTCGGGTTCTCTACAGGGCTCATCTATACGCCGGGTTCCTATGCAGACACCGCAGAGATCACAGCGTTGGCGCGGGTCGCCGCACAGCATGGGAAGCCGTATGTGACGCATCTGCGCGACGAGATGTCGGGTGTGCAGGAAGCGTTAGAAGAGGCTGTCGCGATAGCGCGGGACAGTGGTGCGGCGCTGCATGTGTCGCACCACAAGACGGCCGGGAAGTATGCGTGGGGCCTGACCGAGGTGACGTTGGCGCGCCTGGCGGAGCTCAGGGAGTCGGGGATGGATGTCACATGCGATGTCTATCCCTATACGGCCGGCAGTACAGCGCTTAGCGCGATGCTGCCTCCGTGGGCTCACGACGGCGGAACGGAGCGGCTACTGGCGCGGCTGCGAGACCCGGCGCAGCTCGATCTGATCCGCGAGGCGATCGCCGAAGGGGTTCCCGGCTGGGAGAACACGGTCGGCAACGGCGGCTGGGACCGGATCGCGGTGGCCGGGGCGCCGCGTCACCCCGCTTGTCAGGGCCGCACCGTCGCCGATCTCGCGCGGGAGGCCGGGGTGGACGCCGTCGACCTGGTCGCGGAGCTGCTGCTGGGCGAGGATGGCGAGGTGACGATCATCAGCCACTCGATGCGGGAGGACGACGTGCGCCGGGTGCTCGCGGCCCGGTTCGCGATGATCGGCTCGGACGGGGTGCCCACCGCTGGACTACCGCATCCGCGCTGGGCCGGCAGCTTCGCGCGGGTGCTGGGGCGCTACGCGCGGGAGGCCGGACTGTTCGACGTGCCGGAGGCGGTGCGGAAGATGACCGGGGCGACGGCCGCCCGGTTCGGGCTCGCGGACCGCGGGGTGCTGCGAGACGGGGCGCATGCGGACGTCGTGGTGTTCGACGCGGCGCGGGTGGCGGATCGGGCGACGTTCGCCTCGCCGTTGGAAGGACCGGAGGGTGTGCGGATGGTCGTGGTCGGCGGCACGGTGGTGGTGCGGGACGGGGCGCTGACCGCAGCGCGGCCGGGACGGGTGGTGGGTGTTGGCCGGCACTGAGTTTCCGGCTGGGTCTCCAGCTAGGTTTCCGGTTGGGTTTCCGGCCCTGGCGGCCCTGCCGGGGACACTGGCGTACGCAGTCCCGGGGTGGGGCGAGCGCTCGGCGGACGACGTGCTGCCGTTGGCGAGCGTCGGGAAGCTGCTGTTGCTCGCTTCGGTCGCGCAGGGCTTCGCGTCGGGCGAGCTGGATCCCGACGAGCCGCTGAAGCTGGACGACGAGGACTACAGCGCCGGATCGGGCCTGCTGCGCAAGCTGTCCGGGCGCCGCTGGACGCTCGCCGATCTGGCCCGCCTGACGGCGGCGGTCAGCGACAACACCGCGACCAACGCACTGCTGCGGCGGGTCGGGCTGCACCGCGTCTCGGCGGACGCCGCGGCACTGGGCCTGAAGCAGACCCGGATCCTGGACCGCATCCGCGAACCCCGCCTCCCGCATCACCCGCCGGCCTTCGCCGTGGGCACGGCGCGCGAACTGGCGTGCCTGGCGGGCACCATCGCCGACGACCGGAGCTGGGGCCCTCTGCTGCTGGAGTGCATGGCCGGGTGCCTGGACCGGAGCATGGTGCCCGCCGCGATCCCCCACGACCCCGAGGACTCGGCGCTGCGTGAGGTGCCGGCCGCTCCCTTATGGGTCGCGAACAAGACCGGCACGGATACCGGGACGCGGTGCGACGTGGGGGTGGTGCGGGGCGCGCGGCAGGTTTGCTATGCGGTACTGACGCAGTGCGCTGCCGGGGACGAGTTCGCGATGGTGCGGGGGATGCGGGAGGTCGGGGCGGTGGTGGGCCGGCTGGCGAGGGGCGAGGCTTAGACACACCGCCTCGCCGTGGTTGTCTCAGCCGCGCGCGAACTGCACCGCCGTGATGGAGTCGCCGTAGAGATTTCCGTCATCATGCGCACAGCGGATGCTCTTGTCCGGGTCGGGCACCGCCGGGAGCGGGGTCGTGAACCACACCAGCACGAACCGGGTCGTGGTCGGCCGCGCGGGCGTGAGCACCGTCTTCGTCTCGGCGTTCTCGGCGGCCGCGACCTTGGTGAATCCGGCGGGAGGCTGCCCGGGGCGTACAGCCGGCATCGCCTGAACCGAGGGGTCAGCCGCCCACATCTCCAGGCCGGCACCGGGGATGCCGATGTCCACCGTCGCGTCGGCGAGAGTGGTGGCTTGACCGAGATCGAACACCAAGCCGGTGGACTTCACGACGCCCTCGTAGGTCGCGAAGCGCTGGCAGTACTGATTGGTCGTCCACGCGCCGGTCCCCGCCAGCACCGCGGCCGCTCCCGGCGTGTCCTCGCTGCCGTCATCCTCGTCGTAGACGCTGACGTCGGCCGGCTTGATGAGGTCCGCCGGCGAGGAGGGCGCCGTCGTCGGAGCCTGCGAGGTCCGGGTCGGCCCGGTCAGCGCCGGCGTCTTGGCCGCCCCGCCGCCCCCTCCCTGCATCGCGATGCCCGCGGCGACCAGGGCCACCGACAGCACCCCCGCCGCGACGCCGCCCTCGGAGAGCCGGCGCCGGCGCTGCGCGTGCCGCAGCCGCGCAGGGTCCGTGCGCACCGCTTCGAGGTGCGCGGTGGCTGTGGCCATCGTGCCGTGCAGCCACTCGACGTCATTGTCCGCTTCCGGAAAGCCCTCGCTCATCGCTCGCTCCTCGCTTCCGCGGTCATCAGTTCTCGGAGACGCTCCAGTCCGCGCGCGGCCTGGGATTTGACGTTGCCGACGGAGCAGCGTTGCAGCTCCGCCACTTCCTGCACGCTCAGTTCCTCCCAATAGCGGAGTACGACGATCGTGCGCATCCCGTGCGGCAGTTCGTCGAGGGCGCGCAGGAGGCTGTCGCGCAGGGTGACGTCCTCCGCGTGATCCCCGGCGGAGCGGGTGAGCGCCAGCGGCGACCCGTCGGGGCCGGTCGGCAGGGTCACCGTCGGCAGCCGTTGCGCCGCGCGCCAAGCGGAGTGCGCGTTGTTGACGACGATCCGCCGGACGTACGCCTCCGGCGTGTCCATGCGGCGCACCCGCGACCAGCGCGGGAAGGCCTTCTCGAGCGCCGACTGGACCAGGTCCTCGGCGCCCTCCTTGGTGCCGACCAGGAGGAAGGCCGTGCGCATCAGGGATTGCGAGCGCGCGGCGACGAATTCTTCGAAGCCTCGCATCCGTTCGGTCTTGTCGTGGGCCACCCTGGGTCCGCTCCCCTCGTCCAGCAGGTCCGTCACTATCTCAAGTGCGGGAGGGGGCCGGTGGTTGCACGGGATCGCGAAGAGATTCAGTGCGCGGCGCGCAGGTTCGCCGCCGTGGAGGCCAGATAGGCCAGGAACGAGGCCAGGACCGGGTTCGGGTTCGTGGGACGGGACGCGACGCCTATCTTGCGGTACAGCCGCGGGCCGGAGATGCGCGTGGTCTCGACCCCGCTGGTGTCGCTGATGCCCAGGCTCGGGATCAGGGCTATGCCGAGCCCGGCGCGCACCAGGCCGGTGATGACCTCGTAGTGGTCGCTGCGGCAGCGGATGTTGGGGACGAACCCCTCCAGCGCGCAGGCGCGCTCCAGCACCGACAGCACCGGCGAGCCGGTGCCGAAGCTGGTGATCCACTGCTCGCCGGCGAGCTCGTCCAGGCGGACCTGGCCGCGGCGGCCGGCGGGGTGGCCGGTGGGGACGACCAGCAGCTGCGGGTCGTTGAACAGCTCGCGGACCTCGACGCCCTCCGGCGGGCTCCACGGGTCCAGCGCGTGTTCGAACATCACCAGGACGTCGATCCCGCCCTGCTGCACGGCCGGGGCCAGTTCGTGCGGCTGTCCCTCGACCAGGTCCAGCTCCACGCCTGGATACCGGTGCGCGAACCGGGACAGCGCCTGCGGCACCAGACGGCGGCCCGCCGAGGCGAAGTAGCCGATGCACAGGTGGCCGGTGTCGGCGCGGGAGTGCGCCATCAGGTCCTTCTCGGCGGCGTCGAGCAGGGCCAGGATCTCCTGGCCGCGCAGCGACAGGCGGCGGCCGGCGGCGGTGAGCCGCAGGCTCTGCGCTCCCCGCTCGACCAGGCTGACCCCGGCCTCCTTCTCCAGCTGGGACAGCTGGTGCGACACCGCCGAGGGGGACAGCCGCAGCTCGCGCGCCGCCCCCGCGATGCTCCCGGACCGATGGATCTCGGCCAGGATGCGCAGGCGGTGCGTGTTGAGCATGCGGGCAGGTTACCCCTTACTCCGGCCGTCGCCGGGCAGGTAATCGTACTTTGAACCCGCCCTTGGGTTTTGTTACCTCCTTTGGAGGATCACCGGTCGCCAGGAGGAGGAACCGAGGTGTGCATCCGTCCCCGGCGGGCAGTTTCGCTCCGCGTCACCAGCCCTCAGACGGAAGGACTCGCATGCGCACGCTCCACCGCCGGCCCGGTTCCCGGCGAGCGGCCCGACTGACCGGTCTGGCTTGCGCGGTGGCGCTCTTAGCTGCGCTCGTGCCCTTACTCGGCGCCGGAGCGGTGCAGGCCGCCAAACGCGATCCGAGCAGCCGGTGCGTCCTGCCGAACCCCGACGGTTGGACCGGCGAGGGCCAGACCACCGACTACCACCAGTTCCGGCGGCCGCAGGGCACGGTGAAGGCCGTGATGTTGTTCGTCGACTTCCCCGACGAGCCGGCCATGGACTCGACCGACTACTACTACAAGTTCCTGGCTCCGGCCCACGACCTGATGACGCAGTTCTCCGCCGGCGCCGTGAACCTGAGCATCACCCCGGTGAAGCACTGGCTGCGGATGCCGCAGGACTCGGCGTCGTACGACTTCCAGCGCGGGATCAGCTGGCCGCAGCAGGCGCTGTACGTGAAGCAGGCCGGGGAGTTGGCGGCACCGTATGTGGACCTGTCGAAGTTCGACATGGTCTACATCGTGCCGCCGAAGAACGCCACGGCCATCACCTTCTCCCCCGCCTACGTCTTCGATCCGAAGCAGCCGAACCTGGTGGTGCACGGCAAGGAGATGAAGTGGGGCGTCACCCTCGGGCAGGACATGTACGTCTGGGGGCCCAAGGTGCTGGTGCACGAGACCTCGCACACCTTCGGGCTGCCGGACCTGTACTCGTTCACGGACGCGGATGTGCACCACTGGGTCGGCGGTTTCGACGTCATGGGGAACATCAACGGCGACGCCCCGCACCACTTCGGGTGGGAGGACTGGAAGATCGGCTGGCTGGCCGACTCACAGGTGGCGTGCCTGAACTCGCGGGGGTCGTTCGCGGTGCGGCTGAACGAGGTCGAGTCACTGGGCGGGACGAAGATCGCGGTGGTGCGGACCGGGGAGACGACGGCGGACGTCGCGGAGTCGCGCCGTCCCTACGGCGTCGACAAGGGGATGTGCAAGAGCGGGGTGGTGATCTACCAGGTGGACTCCTCGACCGTCAGCGGGAGCGGACCGGTCCGGGTGCAGAACTCCTCGCCGGACGCGCCCACGACGAAGGCCTGCGGCGAAGCAGTGGACTGGGGCGCCTACGAGCCCGGGCAGTCGTTCCACGACGCGGCCGCCGGAGTGACGATCACAGTGAACGCCTCGTCCTCGACCGGCGACGTGGTGACCGTCACCAAATCTTGACCGGCCGCGGGACGTCTCATCCGGCGTAATGGGAGCAAGGCCGCTACGCTCCTTGCCGTGTTCGCATTACCGCTGACCGACGACGCCGAACTGCGCCCGCTGGAGGTGTGGCAGGCCGAAGAGTTCTTCGCCCACATCGAGCGCGCCCGCGAACAGGTGGACCGCTGGATCGGCTTCGCCGCCGCCTGCGCCGACCTGTCCGGCGCCCGCGCGATGCTCCAGCGCTACGCCGACAAGCAGGCCGCCGACGCCGGCCGCATATTCGGCATCTGGGACCGCGGCACGCTGGTCGGCGGCTGCATGTTCCCGAAGTTCGGCGCCGAGACCGGCACCTGCGAGATCGGCGTCTGGACCGAACCGGCCGGCCAGGGCCGCGGCCTGGTCGCCGCCGCCGTCCGGCTGCTGCTCGACCACGCGCTGATCGAGCGCGGCCTGGTCCGCGCCGAATGGCGCTGCGATCCGCGCAACGAGCGCAGCTGGGCGGTGGCCAAGCGAGTGGGGATGACGCTCGAGGGGACACTGCGGTCGGCCTACCCGTACAACGGGGACCGGCAGGACATGCAGATCTGGGGGATCCTGCAGGACGAGTGGGCCGCGATCCGCCAGGCCGAGGCCGGAACGGCGTCCTGACTCAGGGTTCTGTGAAACAGTACGGGGTTCTGTGAAACAGTACGGGCCGGCTCGTCACCCGAGACCGGCCCGTCATCCGCGAAAGGCGCGAAACCCTTACGGGCGCACGAAGCCCACGGCGGGCATCTCGTTCATCGGGATGTACTGCACGCCCGAGTCGGGGTTGCCGGCGTGGATCACCATGCCGTTGCCGACGTATATGCCGATGTGGTGCATGTCGGAGTAGAACAGGACGAGGTCGCCCGGCTCCAGCTGGGACTCCGAGACCTTCGGGAACGCCGCGTACTGGTCGCGCGAGCCGTGCGCCATCATCACGCCGGCCTTGCCCCAGGCGGCCATCGTCAGACCGGAGCAGTCGTAGGCGTTCGGGCCCGCCGCCGCCCAGATGTAGGGCTTGCCGACCTGTGCCTTGGCGAACGCCACCGCTATCGCCGCGCGGGGGTCGGTCGGGACCGGCAGGTTGTTGATGACCGACTTGGAGACGCCGCTGCTGGAGCTGTCGCTGGTGGCGGTCAGCCGGTTGTACTGCGCGCGCTGCGAGGCGGTCAGCTGGTCCAGCAGGTTCTGCGCCTGCTGCTCCTTGGCGTCGATGTCCGACTTCTGCTGCGCCATCAGCGTCCTGGTCTTGGCCAGCATCGCGAGCTGGTCGCTGGCGCTGGCCTTGTCCTGGTTCAGCTGCCGCTGGATCTCCGCGGCGCTGGCCATGGTGGCCTTCTTGCCGTCGGTGACCTGGGCCATGGCGGTGGCCTGCTGCAGGTACTGGTCCGGGGACTGGGTCAGCATCAGCTGCAGGGTGCTGTCCACGCCCGCGGACTCGTACTGCGCGGCCGCCAGGCCGCCCAGCGCGCTGCGGGCGGAGTTCAGCGAGTTCTGCTCGGCGGTGATGCGGGCCTGCAGCTGGTCCACCTTGTGCTGCAGGTCTGCCAGGCTCGTGTTGGCCTCGTTGTAGGCCTCCGATGCCTGCTCGGCCTCCTGGTGGAGTTTGTCCACCTGGGCCTTCACGTCGTTGATGTTCGCATTCGGGTCAGCCTCTGCGGTCGGCAGCAGAGCCACCGATCCCGCGGCCGCCGTCGCCAGCGTCACCGTCATCGCCGTCCGGGAAACCGGAACGTACTTCTTCGGCGCGCGATGGGCCGCTTCCTTGGGCGACGTCACCATGTTTGTAGCCTCCGCTTCACCGCTAGGTCCGGACCACCATAGCCCCCTAGGGGGGAGGCGGACCAGAAAGTCCCGGCAAAGTCGGCGGACATGAGACAACACCCGAGCACCGACCGCGGCTCGAAACGCGGCTGACAGGGCTCGACGCGCTCTGGAAGACTTGATCCGTATATCCCGTCGGCCTGCAAGTATTCGGGAGTGCGTTCATGGCTTTGCCATCCGCCGATCCCCTCGACCACCACTACCGCGGCGAGCATCCGATCCGCACGCTCGCCTACCTCTTCCGGGAGGACCGGGGCCGGCTGGCCCTGGGTGTGCTCGCCTATTTCGTCAAGCACAGCCCCACTTTCCTGCTTCCCCTGGTGACCGCGGACGTCATCGACATCGTGGTGAAGCACCGCCCGATATCCGGCCTCTGGATCGATTCGGGCATTCTCCTCCTACTGCTCCTGTTCAACCTTCCCGGACATCTGTTGTACGTCCGCTGCTTCAGCCACTCCATCCGGCGCATGGGCGTCCGGCTGCGGTCGGCTCTGGTGTGGCGGCTGCAGCACCTCACGATCGGCTACCACTCGCGGGTCAGCGCCGGTGTGTTGCAGGCCAAGGTGATCCGCGACGTCGAGGCCATCGAGCAGGCCGCGCAGCAGACCTCCGACACCGGCATCGGCGCGCTGGTGACGATGGTCGGCGCGACCGTCATCATCGCGTTCCGGGACCCGGTCTGGCTGCCGGTGTTCGCCGGGCTGGTGCCGGTGACGGTGCTGCTGGCGATGGCCCTGCGCAAACCGATGAAACAGGACAATGAGTCCTTCCGTGCGGAAGTGGAGCAATTGTCCTCCCGCGTCGTGGAGATGACCCACCTGATCCCCATCACCCGCGCGCACGGCCTGGAGCGGGACGCCTACCGCCGGGTGGACGGCACACTGCGCCGCGTGCTCGCCGCCGGGCTGCGGCTGGACCTGATCAACGGCACGTTCGGCGCGATGGCGTGGATCGCCCTGAACTTCATGGGCGTCGCCTGCCTGACCGGCGCGGCGTACGCCGCCTACACCGGCGCGCTGGGCACCTCGCCCGGCGACGTGGTGATGCTCAGCGCCTTCTTCACGACGCTGGTCGGCTCGGTGACCGCGCTGATGAACCTGACGCCGGTCATCACCCGGGGCCTGGCCTCGGTGCGCTCGGTCGGCGAGGTCCTGCAGGCCCCGGACATCGAGGAGAACGAGGGCCGCGAGCTCGTGGAGTCGGTCCGCGGCGAGTTCCGCTTCGAGGGCACGCGCTTCGAGTACCCCGACGCCGACCGCCCCTCGGTCGCCGACTTCGACCTGGTGGTCGCCCCCGGCCAGACGGTCGCCTTCGTCGGCGCCTCCGGAGCCGGCAAGTCGACGGTGCTGAACCTGGTCATCGGCTTCATCCGGCCGACCGGCGGCCGCATCCTGCTCGACGGCCGCGACATGGCCGGCCTGGACCTGCGGACCTACCGCAAGCACCTGTCGATCGTGCCGCAGGAGACGACGCTGTTCGACGGGACGATCCGCGACAACGTGCTCTACGGCCTGACCGGAGTGGACGACGACGAACTCCGCAAGGCGCTGCGCGACGCCAACGCCCTGGAGTTCGTCGAGCGCCTGCCCGACGGCCTGGACACCCGCGTCGGCGAGAAGGGCGCCCGGCTGTCCGGCGGGCAGAAGCAGCGCCTGGCGATCGCCCGAGCGCTGGTCCGCGACCCCAGGGTGCTGATCCTGGACGAGGCCACCTCCGCCCTGGACACGCAGTCCGAGCGCCTGATCCAGGAGGCCCTGGGCCGGCTGGTCAGCGGGCGCACGACGTTCGTCGTGGCGCACCGGCTGTCCACGGTGCGCAACGCCGACCGGATCGTGGTGATGGAGGGCGGACGGATCGTGGAGACCGGGACGCACGACGAGCTGGTGGCGCGAGACGGGGCGTACGCCGCGCTGCACGGGGTGCGGGCTTCTTAGGGCTTCTTAGGGCTTCTAGGGCCTCTTAGGGGGCTTCTTAGGGCTTCTTGGGAGCGCTCGCGGCTGTTGGGAACGTGGCGGCGGTGCCTGCGAGGGCGCCGCCGCCACCGCCGTTCTCGGCGCGCCCCCGGGGCTGGTCTGCCCGAGCCGTTACCCCGTTCGGACGACTCGACTTGGCCCGGCCCGCGCCGCTGCCTGATCGTGGCCTGCGATGAGCACCTCAGCCGAGCAGCGCCTGCCCGCGTGGGCCGTGTGGTCCACCGCCCTCCCGGTGCTGGCCATCGTGCTGCTGGCGTTCACCTGGGGCCGCGACATGCCGCCGTGGGTGGTGGCGATCATCGCGGCCTTCCTGTTCGGCGCGGTCCTCGCCGCGGTGCACCACGCGGAGGTGGTCGCGCACCGGGTCGGGGAGCCGTTCGGGTCGCTGGTGCTGGCGGTCGCGGTGACCGTCATCGAGGTGGCGCTGATCATCACCATGATGTCGGCGAAGGGCGCCAAGGGCGCGGGGCTGGCCCGGGACACGGTGTTCGCAGCCGTGATGATCACCTGCAACGGCATCGCCGGCCTGTGCCTGCTGCTCGGGGCCCTGAAGCGAGGGCTGGCGCTGTTCAACGCCGACGGGGCCTCGACGGTCTTCGGCGCGATCATCACGCTGGCCGGGCTGACCCTGGTGCTGCCGACCTTCACCACCTCGCAGCCCGGGCCGGAGTTCAACGACACCCAGCTGAGCTTCGCCGCGCTGGCCTCGATCGCGGTGTACGGGCTGTTCATCAGCGCGCTCACGGTGCGGCACCGGCCGGACTACCT
Organism: Catenulispora sp. GP43; assembly: GCF_041260665.1. Classification (NCBI taxonomy): domain Bacteria; kingdom Bacillati; phylum Actinomycetota; class Actinomycetes; order Catenulisporales; family Catenulisporaceae; genus Catenulispora; species Catenulispora sp. GP43. The sequence goes on from NZ_JBGCCT010000024.1 coordinate 88,983, forward strand.
GCCCGTCGACGACGGGAGCGGGGACGGCGCGGACGACTTCGATCTGGCCGACTACGACGGAGAAGACTACGGCGGCGAGCCCCCGACCGACCGCCAGGCCCTGAACAGCCTGATCCTGCTCCTGCTGGCCCTGGTCGCCGTGGTCGGCCTGGGCAAGGGCGTCTCGCCGACGATCGAGCGCGGCGTGGACCGCGCGGGCCTCCCGGCCTCGGTGGTCGGCGTGGTGATCGCGCTGATGGTGCTGCTGCCGGAGTCGATCGCGGCGGTCCGCGCGGCGCAGCGGGACGAGGTGCAGACCAGTCTGAACCTGGCGCTGGGCTCGGCGATGGCCAGCATCGGGCTCACGATCCCGTCGATCGCCGTGGCCACCATCTGGCTGTCCACCCCCCTGCTCCTGGGCCTCGACGCCAGCCACATGGTGCTGCTGGCGATGACCGTCGCCGTCGGCACCCTGACGTTCGTCCGCGGCCGCGCGACGCTGGTCCAAGGCGGCGCGCATCTGGTGCTGTGCGCCGGCTATCTGATCCTCGCGGTCAGTCCTTAGCCTTCCCGAAGCGGTCGCGCAGCTCACGCTTGAGCACCTTGTGGCTCGGCCCCAGCGGCAGCGCGTCCACGAACTCGACCCGGCGCGGATACTTGTGCCGGCCCAGGTGCTCGTTCCCGTAGGCGAGGACCTCCTCGGCCGAGGGCACACCCTCCCCCGCCACCACGACCGCCACGATCTCCTCGCCGTGGACGTCGTCGGGCACGCCGATGACGGCGACCTCGGTGAGGCCCGGCATGCGCAGCAGCGCGTCCTCGACCTCCCGCGGGTAGACGTTGAACCCGCCGCGGATGATCAGGTCCTTGGTGCGGTCGACGATCGAGATGAAGCCGTCCTCGTCGCGGCGTCCCAGGTCACCGGTGCGGAACCAGCCGTCCACGACCGCGGCCGCGGTGGCCTCGGGGCGGCCGAGGTAGCCGGTGAAGACGTTGTGGCCGCGGATCACGATCTCGCCGAGTTCCCCGCGCGGCAGGAGCTTGACGGCGTCCAGGACGTCCGGGTCCGCGATCTCCACGTCCACACCCCACAGCGGGTGGCCTACGGTCCCGGCGCGGGTGCCAATCGAGAGCTGGTTCACCGACGCCACCGGCGAGGTCTCGGACAGGCCGTAGCCCTCCAGCACCTTCGCGCCGAAGGCCGCCTCGAAGCGTTCCAGCACCGGCACCGGGAGCGAGGCGCCGCCGGAGACGCAGCGGCGCAGCGTCGGCATCGGCAGTCGCATCTTCTGGGCGCGCGCCGCGGCCTCGATGAGCGTGACGTACATCGTCGGGACGCCGTGGAAGGTGGTGACCTGTTCCTTGACCATCAGGGCGATGGCGGCGTCGGGGTCGAAGCGCGGCAGCAGGACGACGGTGCCGCCCAGGCGCCAGGTGGCGTTCATGCTGACGGTCTGGCCGAAGGTGTGGAACAGCGGCAGGGAGGCCAGGACGACGTCGTCGCGGCGGACCTCGTCGCGGGCGTCGTAGGCGTCGGTCGTCGCGTTCATCACCAGGTTGAGGTGCGACAGGACGGCGCCTTTGGGCGTGCCGGTGGTGCCGGACGTGTAGAAGATGACCGCCGGGTCCTCGGGCGCGCGGGTCAGGAAGGTCGGCAGCGGCGTGGCCTGCTCGGTGAGCTCCTCCAGGCGGCCGCCGGGACCCGCCGTGAGCAGCCGCGCGCCGGTCTTCTCGGCGGCCTCGGCCGCGGTCTGGGCGCACATGGCGTGGGCGATGACGACGCTCGCGCCGCTGTCGCGCAGCACGGTCTCGGCTTCGCCGGCGGTGAGCAGCAGGTGCACGGGGACCACGACGCCGCCGGCGGCGAGGATCGCGTAGTAGGCGCGCGGGAACTCGGCGGTGTTCGGGCACATCAGGGCGACCTTGTCGCCGGGCCGGACGCCCTGCTCGGCCAGCGCGCCGGCCTGGCGGAGCACCTGGGCCCACAGCTCGGCGAAGGTGTAGCGGCGGTCGCCCTCGATCAGCGCGGTCCGGCCGGGGCGGCGCCAGGCCGGCTCGGCGAGGACGCTGGCCAGCGATAGGGAGGTCATGCCTGCTCGCTTCCTGTCGGGGTGCTCATGATCTCAGAAGGCGCTTGGAGGTCTCAGAAGGCGCTGACCCCGGTCAGGGCGCGGCCGAGCAGCAGCTTCTGGATCTGGGAAGTGCCTTCGTAGAGGGTCAGGACCCTGGCGTCGCGCAGGTATTTGCCCACGGGGTACTCGTCGATGTAGCCGTAGCCGCCGAAGACCTGGATCGCGTTGTTGGCGGCGCGCACCGCCGCCTCGGAGCAGAAGAGCTTGGCAGTGGAGGCGGCGGTGGCGTAGGGCAGGCCGCGTTCGATGAGGTCGGCGACGCGCCAGACCAGCAGCCGGCCGGCGTCCAGGTCGACGGAGATGTCGGCGAGCATCTCCTGCACGAGCTGGTAGTTCGCGATCGGCTTGCCGAACTGGTCGCGCTCGGCCGCGTAGCCGACGGAGGCGTCCAGGCAGGCCTGGATCAGGCCGACGCAGCCGGCGGCCACCGACATGCGGCCCTTGTCGAGCGTGGACATCGCGATCTTGAAGCCCTGGCCGATCTCCCCGAGGCGCGCCGCGTCCGGCACCCGGACCTGGTCCAGGACCAGCTCGGCGGTGGCCTGCCCGCGCAACCCCAGCTTGCCCTTGATCTCGCGGGCCTGGAAGCCGGGGGTGTCGGTGGCGACGAGGAAGGCGGTGATGCCGCGCGGACCGTCGTCGGGCCGGCCGTCCTTGTCGCCGGTGCGGGCGAAGACGAGGGCGAGGTCGGCCCAGGTGCCGTTGGTGATGAAGAGCTTCGAGCCGGTGAGCAGCCAATCACCGGTTTGGTCGTCGCGCACGGCCTTGGTTTTGAGGTGGCCGGCATCGGACCCGTTGCCCGGCTCGGTGAGCCCGAAGCAGCCGAGCGCGTCACCGGCGACGAGCCGCGGAATCCACGCCTGCTTCTGCTCCTCGGTCCCGTAGGCCAGCAACGGCTTGGCGACCAGGCCGAGCGAGACCGAGACGATGCCCCGCACAGCGGTGTCCCCGCGCCCGAGCTCCTCCATGACCAGGCAGTACGACAGATGGTCGCCCCCGGACCCGCCGTACTCCTCAGGAATGGTCATCCCGAGAAAGCCCAGGTCACCAAGCCGCTTCACCACGGACCGGTCCACCGCCTCGACCCGGTCCCATTCGGCGGCGTGCGGAATGAGCTCACGATCGGCGAAATCGGCGGCGAGAGCACGAATCGCCTCGTGCTCATCGGTGAGGGACAGGTCCATCGGACACCTCGGAGTTGCGGAAACTAGCGCCGGGAGTTTTCTTGAACGTAGTCGCGCGAAACTAGCGGCGCAAGGTTTGCCGGCGGGATTTACTGGGGTGCCCGGGCGCGCACGCCACGCCGCGGGGAGACAGCCAGGAGAGGGAGACGCGTATGGCTCGGCCACGGACGCCGCTGCTCAGCCGCGACGGCATCGTCGCCGCGGCACTGGCCTTGGTCGACGCCGAGGGGCTGGAGGCGCTGTCGACGCGGCGGCTCGCTGCGGAGTTGGGGGTGAGTGGGCCGAGTTTGTACAACCATGTGGCGACGAAGGATGAGCTGATCGACGCGGTGGTCGACAGCGTGGTCGCGGGGGTGGATGTTTCGGCTTTCGCCGGGTTGGGGGTCGGTGGCGCGGGCAAGGTCCTCGGCGAAGAGCCAGCGTGGCGCGGCGCGTTGGCAACCTGGGCGCGCTCGTATCGCGAAGTGCTGGCAGCGCACCCGAACGTGGTCCCCGCCCTGGCACGTGGCTCAGGCCGCCGCCCGGCACAGCTGCACATCGCCGACGCCGTCTTCGGCGGCCTGGTCGCCGCCGGCTGGCCACGCCGCGAGGCCACCAGCATCGGCGCCCTGATGCGCTCGCTGGTGATCGGATCCGCGCTGGGCTCGTTCGCGGCCAGCTTCCCGGCCGACGCATCGGTCTACGCGGGCGTCTACCCACACCTGGACCAGGCGCACCTGCTCGCCGAGCATCAGCGCGAGATCGACGACCGAGCCTTCGAAGTCGGCCTCGCCGCAGTCCTCGACGGCCTGGAGCTCCGGCTCGCGGCGTTGCGCCACGGCGGCGAACCGGGCGCCACCCGTACCTGAATCCGCACCGCCCAAAAGCCGCCAACAGCCCCCAACAAACCCTTGTGAACTTGTACCCTCAACACGGCCCCAGCGCGATTTGGCCAACCAGGTTCCCCGCGCGCGCCGCTTCCGGCATGCTTCGCGCTGTGGCGGCCACAGACAACACGGCGACCGGCGGCACCGACCAACCCGAGCAACCGCCGAACGCTCTCATAGAGGCGACGACGGCGCTCCTGTCAGCGGTCACCGCCATCACCCTCCCCCTCGAACTCCCCACCGCCGAGCCGGCACGCCGCGCCCGCACGGAGATCGAGCACACCCTCACAGCCGCGATCCTCCCCAGGCTGCGCACCCCCGACGCACCACTCCTGTGCGCCCTGGCCGGCCCCACCGGCGTCGGCAAATCAACGCTGCTGAACGCCCTGGCCGGCGCAACGCTCTCGGCGACAGGCCCGCTGCGGCCGACTACGCGGGCGGCAGTGTTGGTGTGCCACCCGGCGGATATGGCGGGGCTGGTGGAGGTGGCGGGGGCGCAGTCGGCGGAATCAGTGTCGGCCGCCGAGGCAGAGCCGGTAGCCGCGGACGAGACGGCGGCGGCCGGAACCGAGCTGGCAGCCGAGGCAGAGCCGGCGGCTGCGGGCGAGACGGAAGCAGCGGGCGAGGCGATATCAGCCGACGAGGCAACTCGGTCTGAGCAGGTGGCGGCGGCCGACGAGCTGGTTGGCGAGCTGGTTGGCGAGGATGGTTCGGCGTCGGCCGAGGTGCCGATGCCTGGCGGCGAAACGACATCCGGCATAGCGCTCGAGCGCACCGACACAGCCGTATCCGCCGAGCCATCGACCGCCGCCGCATCGGGGGCCGTCGAAGAGCCGGTTACCGCTGAGACATCGATACCCGGCGAAGCACCGGATTCTGCTGACGAGGCAAAGTCCGGCAACGAGCCGGTGGTCGCCGACGCAGTGCTGGCCGAGGCGACGGTCGCGTCCGAGGAATCGGGGCCAGCCGAAGCAGCAGGGCAGGTCGGCCGGGCGTGCGTGGGCACCGAGGCTGGGCTGGGTGCGCGGGTGGGGGTCGAGCTGGCTGCTTTGATTTCTTCCCCCCTCCCCTCCCCCTCCCTCCCTCGTGGTGTTGCGTTGGTGGACACGGTTGATGGCGACGTGGCGGTCGTGGGGGCCGCGGACGTCGTTGTGGTCGTGGTGAGTGCTGAACGGTATGCGGATGCCGCTGTGTGGCGGGTTCTGCGGCGGGTGGGTGGGCTGGGAGTTCCGGTCGTCGTGGTGTTGGGGCGGGTTGCGGCGGGGGTTGTGGAGGAGGTTTCGGGGGCCTTCGTTGAGTTGTTGCGGGTGAATGGGTTGGGGGCGGTTCCCTTCTTCGTGGTGGAGGAGGTTGGGGACGGCGAGGGAGCCCTGGCCCGGGGCGCGTTCCTTGGCGACAGCGGTGCTCTCTGTATGGACGGAGGGCGGGGCGAGAACACGGCTGGCGATGGGGGTGGCGCCCCGGGCGAGGGCGGCTATGGAAACGGCGGGCTCGGGCGCGCTGGCGGGCCTGCCGGGGGGACGGGGATTGAGGTTGGGGGTCGGGGCGGGGATCTAGGGGGCTTGGGGTCCGCGCCCGAGTCTGAGGGGGATGCTGCGGCTCGGTATGAGTCTGAGGGGGAGGCCCGGGCTGAGGCTCGGGTTGGGATGGGAGCCGGGGCTGAGGCTGAGGTCGGTGTCGGGGTCGGGGCTGTTCGGGCTGAGACTGAGGCAGACGCTGAGGCAGACGCTGAGGCAGACGCTGAGGCGGAGTCTGGAGCTGAGGCCGAGGCGAAGGCTGAAACTGCAGTCGGCCTTGGCGATGGGCCCGGTCACGAGTCTCAGGCTGGGTTCGAGTCTGGGGCTGGGCCCGACGTCGAGCCGACGCCCGAGGGCGAGCCGGCGCCCGAGGTTGAGTCAGGGCCCGAGGTCGAGTCAGGGGCCGAAGTCAATGGCGCCCTTGAGTCCATATCAGCGTCTACATCAGCAACTACATCTGGCATCGGGAACGGGGACAGTCACCCGCTCGTGCCGGAAGCAGCAGTCGCGGGGTTGCTCGGGTGGCTCAGGGATGCGGGGGCGGACACCGCGGGGCGGGTGCGGATCGGGATGCTCGGGGTGGCCGGGCGGCTCGATTCCGTTGACAGGCTTGTTCAGGTTCTTGCCGATGCCTGGGAGGGGCAGCGGCTTGCTCTACAGGTATTGCATCAGGGCTTGGAGAGAGTGCATACCGCTGAACGGGTGAGGTTTCGGGGGGCCGTGGATGCCGGGGAGTTGTTGGGGGGTGAGGTGCGGATTCGGTGGCAGGAGTTGGTGGGTTCGGGGCGTGTCAGTGCTCTGTTCGGGGCGGAGGATGGGGGCAAGAAGAGTCGGCGGCGCAAGCGGGCTGAGGCCGATTGGAGTGCGCGCTTTCACAACCCCACCGCGCATGATGCCGCTACCGCGCCGTTGCGTGCCGCGCTTGTCGAAGCCGTCGCCCGGGGGTATCGCGGGGCGTTGGAGCGGGCTGCGCGCAAGACCTCTGATCAGTGGGAGCTGACGCCGGGGGCGCCCGAGGCGGCGATCGCTGATGAGGCGGCGCGGCGGGCCGGGGATCCGGCGCGGGCTGCTGCGGAGTGGCTCGATCATTTGCCGGCGGTCATTCTCGACCAGGCGCATTCGCGGCGGACCACGCGGACGATCGGGCCCGCCGGTGCTCACATGCGGAGCGCGGCGTTGGTGCTGGGCGTAGCGGCGCTTGCCGGTGGTGGGGCTGTGGAAGAGGGTGCGGCCGAGGCTGATGGCATCGGCCCGCGTGACGAAGACCCCGCCGCCTCCGCCGCGCTCGGCCTGCTGCACACCATGTTCGGCCACGAAGCCGCCGACCGGCTCCTGGCCACCGCCACCACGTCCCTGAAAGACGGCAACGCGCGCCTCCTGGACCGCGCCGCCGAGCCCCACCGCGCCCAGTTGGCCGCCCACGCCCTCGACCCCCGCCAGGCCCAGGCGCTCGCCGAGGCGCGCGCGGCGGTGGCTCGAGCCCGGAACGAGGAAGACTGAGATGAGCGCCGATATCGCGAGCAGAGGCGTCGGGACCGTGCCGGACGGCGGTGCGCAGGCGCTCACCGGACGGCTGGCGACGCTGGAAGCACTGCTGAAGGAGACCGACGGCCGGCTGTCGGACTTCACCGCTCAGGAGGCCGACCGCATCCTGCGCCGGGTGCACGAGCGCATCGCCCTGTCGCCCGAGCACGTCGTCACCGCCATCGCCGGGGCGACGGGCAGCGGGAAGTCCTCGCTGTTCAATGCCCTGATTCGCTTCGATCTGGCTCCGGTGGGTGCCATCCGGCCGACGACGACCACCGGGCTGGCGTGCATCTGGGATCCGGCGAACGCCGATGCCTCCTCGGCGCTGCTGGATCGGATCGGGGTCGCGAGCGGTAACAGGATACTGAGAGGCTCGCTGCTGGACGGCGCCGGCCGTACCGCCGAGCCCGAGCTCGCGCCGCTGGTCCTGATCGACCTGCCGGACCACGACTCCGCCGTGCGGGCGCACCGCGACGAGACCGACCGGGCGACCGCCGCCGCCGACCTGCTGCTGTTCGTCACCGACCCGCAGAAGTACGCCGACGCCTCCTGGCACGAGCGCTACCTGCGCCACCTGGACCACCACCAGGAGACGCTGGTCGTCGTCCTCAACAAGAACGACGAGTTGGCGCCGCTGGACGCGCGGGCCTGCGCCGCGGATCTGAGCAGGATCCTGGCCGAGTCAGGGCTCGCCGATGTGCCGATCCTGCTGACCTCGACGCGCACCGGCGAAGGGCTCCAGGAGCTCAGGGAACTGATAGTGACGCGCGTCCGCCGGAAGCAGGCGGCTCTGTTGCGCAGCGACGCGGACGTCGACCGGGCCGCGACCCTGATCGCCGCCGAGCTCACCCCGCGCGATGGCCGCATCCCGGAAAGCCTTACGCCGCAAGCGAAATCCGCCGCGTATCTGGCTATCGGCGACAGCACCAGCATGCTGGCTCTGTCAGACCTCATAGACGCCACCTATCGCCGTCGCGCCTCGCTCGTCACCGGCTGGCCGGTGCGTCATGCGATCAGGGCACTGGCATCTCGGGTCCGCGGCGCGGAGGAGTCGCGCTACTCCCCCTGGGCCGGTGCGGTGGCCGGCGAGCCGGCGCCGCCGCCGATCCAGCTCGGCGACGTCGAGCACGCCGTCTCCGACGCCGTGGCCCACGTCGCCGAGGAACTGCCTCCGTTGTGGGCCAAGGAGATGCGCCGCATCGGCGATCGCTGCGTGAAGAGCCTGTCCGACACCCTGGACTCCACGCTGTCCGGGACGGAAGTCGGGCCGCGGCTGATCCCCCGCTGGTGGACCGCCGTGCAGGTGCTGCACTGGATGCTGCTGACCGCGGCGCTCGTCGGGGTCGGCGGTGCCGTCGCCTACGCGGCCTCCGGCGGCGGCAAGGACTCCAGCCTGCCCGACACCGGTTCTGTGCCGTTCCCGCTGCTCGTGGCGATCGTCGCGCTCGTCGGCGGGGCGTTGCTGGACCTCGCGTGCCGGCCGGCGGCGCGCCGGGCCGCCACGCGGCTGCGGGCGAAGGTGGGTGAGCGGATGACCGGACGTGTGCGGGGTGCGACCGAGCAGTTGCTGTTCGCGCCGCTCGTCGCCGAACATGAACGATATGTCAGAGCCTGGACCCTGACTCAGGGACTTGTCAGGAAGACCGGAGAAAAGAGCGTGCCCCTGTCCGGCGGGGGACAGGGGCACCCTTTACTCTAAGTACCCTTATTCGGGGAGGGAAGCCACTCCGGGGGCCAGGAATCGGTGGCCGGTCACGATCTCCGCGACCCCGGTGCGGTCCAGGTACGGCGTGATGCCGCCGAGATGGAACGGCCAGCCGGCGCCAAGCAGCATGCACAGGTCGATGTCCTGCGCCTCGCCGACCACGCCCTCGGTGAGCATCAGGTCCACTTCCTGCGCCATCGCCTTCAGCGCGCGGTCGCGGAGCTGCTCCTCGGTGGACGGGGAGTCGCCGGGCTGGAACAGCTCCAGGACCTCCGGGTCGATCACCGGCACGCCGGTGTCCCACGTGTAGATCGCCTTCTTGCCGGCCGCGACCAGCTTGGCCAGGTTCGGCGAGACCGCGAAGCGGTCCGGGAAGGCGGTGTGCAGCGTCTCGGCGACGTGCAGGGCCACCGCCGGGCCGACCAGTTCCAGCAGGACGAACGGCGACATCGGCAGGCCCAGGGGCTCCAGCGCCTTGTCCGCCGCCTCGATCGGCGTGCCCTCATCCACCGCCGCGGTGACCTCGCCCAGGAAGCGGGTCAGGAGCCGGTTCACGACGAACGCCGGGGCGTCCTTCACCAGCACGCAGGACTTCTTCAGGGTCTTGCCGACCGCGAAGGCGGTGGCCAGGGAGGCGTCGTCGGTCTGCTCGGCGCGCACGATCTCCAGCAGCGGAAGCACGGCCACCGGGTTGAAGAAGTGGAAGCCGACGACCCGCTCCGGGTGCTGGAGCTTGGAGGCCATCTCGGTCACCGACAGCGAAGAGGTGTTGGTGGCCAGCACGCAGTCCTCCCGGACCACGGCCTCGACCTCGGCGAACACCTGCTGCTTGACCGACATCTCCTCGAAGACGGCCTCGATGACCAGGTCGGCGTCGGCGAACGCGTCCTTGGTCAGCGAGCCCGATACCAGAGCCTTGAGACGGTTCGCCTGGTCCTGGTTGAGCCGGCCCTTGAGCTGGAGCAGACCGATCTGCTCGTGCACGTAGCCGACGCCCTTGTCCACGCGCGCCTGGTCGATGTCGGTCATCACGACCGGCACCTGGAGCCGCTGCACGAACAGCAGCGCGAACTGCGAGGCCATCAGACCCGCGCCGACCACGCCGACCTTGGTGACGGGGCGGGCGAGGGACTTGTCCGGCGCGCCGAACGGCTTCTTCGCACGCTTCTGGTTCAGGTTGAACGCGTACAGCCCGGCCCGCAGCTCGTTCGTCATGATCAGGTCGGCCAGGGCCGCGTCCTCGAGAGCGAAGCCCTCGTCGTTCGAGGCTGTGGCCATCTTCTCGATGATGTCCAGGGCGCGGTACGGGGCCGGGGCGGCGCCGTGCACCTTGGAATCAGCGACCTGACGTCCGCGGGCCACGGCGGCGGCGTAGTCCTCGGCCGAGAACTCCTTGCGCTCCACCGTGACCGAGCCGTTGATGACCTTCTCGGCCCAGGCGAGGGACTCCTCGAGGAAGGAGACCGGCTCGAACATCACGTCGGCGATGCCGAGCTCGAAGGCCTTGGGGCCCTTGAGCATCCGGTTCTGCGACAGCGCGTTCTCGATGATGACGGTGACCGCGGCGTCCGGGCCGATCAGCTTGGGCAGCAGCGTGCAGCCGCCCCAGCCGGGGACCAGGCCGAGGAAGCACTCGGGGAAGGCCAGCGCCGGGACGCCGGAGGAGATCGTGCGGTAGGCGCACGCCAGCGCCACCTCGACGCCGCCGCCCATGGCCGCGCCGTTGACGAACGCGAAGGAGGGCACCGGCAGCGCGCTCAGGCGCTTGAAGGTGTCGTGGCCGGCCTGTGCGATGGCCAGGGCCTGCTCGCGGTTCTTCACGACCTCGACGCCCTTGAGGTCGGCGCCGACGGCGAAGATGAACGGCTTGCCGGTGACGCCGACGCCGACGATCTCGCCGCGCGCCGCGGCGGCCTCGACCGTGTCAATGGCCTGACCCAGCTGCACCAGACCGCCGGGGCCGAAGGTGTTCGGCTTGGTGTGGTCGAAGCCGTTGTCCAGCGTGATCAGCGCGAACCGGCCGGAGTGCCCGGGCAGGTCGAAGAACTGGACCGGGGCCTTGGTGACGACCTCGTCGGGGAAGAGCTCTGTGGCGAGAGCTGTAAGGTCCTGAGTCACTTGCTCTCTCCAGTCCAGTGCGGGTTCTCCCAGATGACCGTTCCGCCCATGCCGATGCCGACACACATCGAGGTGAGGCCGTAGCGGACCTCGGGGTGCTCCTCGAAGTGCTGCGCCAGCTGGGTCATCAGGCGCACGCCGGAGGAGGCCAGCGGGTGGCCCATGGCGATGGCGCCGCCGTAGGGGTTCACGCGCTCGTCGTCGTCGGCGATGCCGAAGTGGTCCAGGAAGGCCACCACCTGCACCGCGAAGGCCTCGTTCAGCTCGAACAGGCCGATGTCGTCGATGGTCAGGCCGGCCTTGGCCAGCGCCTTCTCGGTGGCCGGGACCGGGCCGATGCCCATGACCTCAGGCTCGACGCCGACGTAGGCGTAAGAGACCAGGCGCATGCGGACCGGCAGGCCGAGCTCCTCGGCGACGTCCTCGGCGGCCAGCAGGCAGGCGGTGGCGCCGTCGTTCAGGCCGGCGGCGTTGCCCGCGGTGACGCGGCCGCGGACCCGGAACGGGGTCTTGAGCGCGGCCAGGTCCTCCACGGTGGTGCCGGGGCGCGGCGGCTCGTCCGCGGTGACCAGGGCGTAGCCCTTCTCGGCGTGCCGGGCGGACATCGGGACCAGGACGTCCTGGAACTTGCCGGCGGCCAGCGCCTTGGCGTACTTCTCCTGGGACGCGGCGGCGAAGGCGTCGCAGCGCTCCTTGGTCAGCTCCGGGTAGCGGTCGTGCAGGTTCTCCGCGGTGGAGCCCATGACCAGCGCCGAGGGGTCGACCAGCTTCTCGGCGACGATGCGCGGGTTGGGGTCCACGCCCTCGCCCATCGGGTGGCGGCCCATGTGCTCGACGCCACCGGCCACGACCACGTCGTAGGCGCCGAAGGCGATGCCGCCGGCGGTGGTGGTCACGGCGGTCATGGCACCGGCGCACATGCGGTCGATGGAGAAGCCGGGGACGGTCTTGGGCAGGCCCGCGAGCAGCCCCGCGACCCGGCCCATGGTCAGGCCCTGGTCGCCGATCTGGGTGGTGGCGGCGATGGCCACGTCGTCCACCCGCTCGGCGGGCAGCTGCGGGTTGCGCTGCAGCAGCTCGCGAATGCAGCGGATGACCAGGTCATCCGCCCTGGTCTCGGCATAGACGCCCTTGGGGCCCGCCTTGCCGAACGGGGTACGGACGCCGTCGACGAACACGACTTGTCGCACGGCCCTCTGGGTCTGAGGCACGTTGGCTCTCCTCCACACGGAACGGTTCTGCGACCATGCTACTCACGAGTAACAAGATTCGGCGAGCGCGGGGTGAGGTGACTGCGGTCACGGGGAGCGGAAGAGCGCGCAGGGGGAGAAAAGCGCGAACAAGAAACCGGTGCGGCCCGCTTGGACAGGGCCGCACCGGTCATCGTTCGCTCAGACCGCGACCGGGTCCCCCGACAGCCGCAGCGCCAGCTCGCGCGCCTTCGCGTCGGCCTGCGCCAGCGCCTCGGCCCGCGACTGCTCGGCCAGCGGGATCAGGTCAGCCATCGCCGGGTTGCTCGCGGCCAGCGTGAGCTGGATGGTGATGAACTCCGGCGTGATGCCCAGGTGCGCGGACAGGACGCTCGCGAGGTAGTTCTTCACGAACTCCATGTCCTCGCGCGGGGTACCCGGCTCGTAGGAGCCGCCGCGGGAGGCCACGATCACGACCGGCTTGCCGGCCAGCGACTGCGTGCCCTCGCCGAGCGTGCGGCCGGCCAGGATGACGTGGTCGATCCACGCCTTCAGCGAGGAGGCGAGCCCGAAGTTGTACATCGGCGCGCCGATCACGATGGCGTCCGCGGCCTCGGCCTCCTCGACCAGGGCCAGGCGGGCGGCGTGCGCGGCGGCCTGGGCCTCGGTGTGGGTGGCCGGGTCGGAGAAGGCGGCCGAGACGGTCAGCGCGTCGATGTGCGGCAGCGGGTCGGCGGCGAGGTCGCGGTGGACGACGGTGCCGTCCGGGTGGGCTTCGCGCCAGGCGTCGGCGAAGGCCGCGGTGACGGTCCGGGAGGCGCTGGCCTCGCCGGGGAACAGAGAGGCGTCGATGTGCAGCAGCGTGGCCACGGAGAACTCCCTAAGCTCGATGGTTACCTTTCGTACGTGGCTTATGATGAGTGATAGTTGAGCGCTCTACAAAAGGCACATCGGAGTGCGGCCAGGCACATGGATGTGACCGTCCAGCAAGGAATGGGAGCAGGGCAGATGACCGGAACACGGTTGGAACCGCCGAAGTCCTGTCAGGAGGTCGGGCCGGAGGGGCAGTTCGTGCGCGGCGTCCTGGACCGGATCGGCGACAAGTGGAGCCTGATGATCATCGGGAGCCTGCACCGGGGGCCCAAGCGGTTCGGCGCGTTGCAGATGTCGATCGGCGGGATCTCACAGCGGATGCTGACGCTGAACCTGCGGCATCTGGAACGCGACGGGCTGATCTCGCGGACGGTCTACGCCGAGGTGCCGCCGCGGGTCGAGTACGAGCTCACGGAGTTGGGGCACAGCCTGCTGGTGCCTGTGCTGGAGCTGGTGAACTGGGCCGCGGACAACGCCGAGAGTATCGAGAAGCACCGGGGGTCCTACGACACGACGAATGCGCCGAAGGACTGAGGCCTCACGCCCTACTCCCCCGCAGCCCGCTCCCGCCCCGCCACCTCCCGCAGCACCGCGCCGATCGTCGCCGTGGTCAGCGCCACCTGCCACGGCCGCGCGCCGGCCGCGCTCAGGAAGGCCGCCACCTGCTCGTCGCTCGGGGCCGGCACCGGCGGGTTCCAGCACAGGCGGCGCAGCGAGTCCGGCGCCAGCAGGTTCTCCACCGGCAGCGAGTGCTCCGCCGCCAGGGTGCCCACGGCCTCGCGCGCCGCGGTCAGGCGCTCGGCGGCGACCGGGTCCTTGTCGGCCCAGGCGCGCACCGGAGGCGGGCCGTCGCTCGGGGCGGCGCCGGGCTTGGGCAGTTCGGCGTCCTTCAGCTGGCGGGCCTTGGTGAGGGCCTCGAAGTAGCGCGGCACGTCGCCGGAGCGCATGCGACCGCTGAAGCCGGGGATCGCGCGCATCTGGGCCGCGGTGCCCGGCAGGGACAGGGCCGAGTCGATGATCGCCTGGTCGGGCAGGACCCGGGTGGGCGTCATGTCGCGCCGGCGGGCCAGGTCGTCGCGGGCCTCCCACAGGGCCCGCACCACGGCGAGCTGGCGGGGGCGGCGGACCTTGTGCAGGCCGGAGGTGCGGCGCCAGGGTTCGGCGCGGGGCTTGGGGGGCGGGGCGCTGGCGACGGCGTCGAACTCCTGGTGGGCCCAGTCCAGCTTGCCCGCGCCGCGCAGTTCGTCCTCGATGATGTCGCGGACCTCGACCAGGACCTCGACGTCCAGGGCCGCGTAGCGCAGCCAGGCCTCCGGCAGCGGCCGGGTGGACCAGTCCGAGGCCGAGTGGCCCTTCTCCAGCTCCAGCTTCAGCACCTCGGCGACCAGCGGGCCCAGGCCCACCCGCTCGTGGCCGCCCAGGCGGGCGCCGAGTTCGGTGTCGAACAGGCCGCCGGTGCCGTCGGCGCGGCGGGCCGGCGGGCGCATGCCGACCTCGGCCAGGCAGGCCAGGTCCTGGGAGGCGGCGTGCAGCACCCACTCGGCGCCGGCCAGGGCCGGGCCGTCGCCGGCCAGGGCCGACAGGTCCGGGCAGGCGATCGGGTCGATCAGGAACGTGCCGGCGCCCTGGCGGCGTATCTGGACCAGGTAGGCGCGCTGGCTGTACTTGTAGCCGCTGGCCCGCTCGGCGTCCACGGCGACCGGGCCGGTGCCGGCCGCCAGCGCCTCGACGGCGGCGGCCAGCGCGGCCGCGGTGTCGGTGACCGGCGGCAGGCCGTCGCGCGGTTCCAGCAGCGGGACCAGGCCGAGCGGAGCTTCGACTGCCGACTGGAGCGGCTCGGGGCTCGCCGGTCCGCCCGGCGTACTGGAACTCGTCACGCCCTTACAGTAACGACCGCCGTCAGTGAATGGTCCCGCCGCGCAGCGCGACCGCGACCATGCCGGCCCGGTCGCCCGTGCCCAGCTTGCGGGCGATGCGCGCCAGGTGGCTCTTCACGGTGAGCGCCGACAGGCCCATCGCCTGCCCGATGGCCTTGTTCGAGCGGCCGTCGGCGACCAGCCGCAGCACCTCGATCTCGCGGGCCGACAGGTCGCGGCAGCCGGCGTGCGCGGCCTGCGCGGCGCCGTTGGCCCCGGCCAGGGCGGCGGCGCCCGGTGGCAGGCCGCCGGCCGGGCGGACCCGGTTGGCGCTGGCGGCGTGGACGCCGGTCAGCCCCGGGCGGCCGGCGGCGACCGGGCGCGCTCCGGTGATGACGAACCCGCGCACGCCGGAGGCCAGGGCGGCCCGGACCGCGCCGGCGTCGTCGGCGGCCGACACGGCCAGGCCGCCGGCCCAGCCCGCGGCCCGCATCTCGGCCAGTAGCTGAAGTCCTGAGCCGTCGGGCAGATGGATGTCCACGACGGCCAGATCGCGCGTGGCGGACATCCGGCTGCGCGCCTCGGCGGCGGTCTGCGCCTCGAGCACGTCGCGGACGCCGAGCGCCCACAGGTGCCGGGTCACCGACTGGCGTACGCGGGGGTCGGCCACGACGACCATCGCGGTCAGGCGCGCCGGCCGGTATGCGATCAGGTTGGCGGTGTTGTCGACGAGTACCGACACCGAACCTCCTCCTGGGGGTGCTGCGAGCTTGTGCTCAGGCGCCGCGTCCGCCGGTAGCGGATCGGTCCATTCAGGTCATCGGCAGATCAAGCAGGCACCTTTAGGGCTAATGCTCGCAAGTTCACAGAACGGGACGGGGTCGGGCATATGATTATCGGAAAATGCGCTCTGACCTGCGGTGATATCACTTGTCCGGGAAAGTCGTCACGCGGGGCCAATGGTCGCTACGCACCGTCACCGACGCGGTCCGCAAGCGTCGGACGTGCAGTTCCGCGACCGATGGGGCGCGACGGGCCGAAGGGGCCGAGGGCTGGGCCGTCCGGTGGAACCGGCTGCGCCGATCAGGTGACCACCACGTAACGCAATGAAGCCGGAGCGTCCGGCGGTCACGAAGTAGCAGAAGTGTTCGAAGCTACCGGGGGGACTGGAGTCGCGGGTCCGCCGTCACCGGCGCGAGCCAGCCGGCGGCAGGTTCGCCACGCCCTCGTACTCCGGCGGCAGGCCCGCGCACATCATCATCAGAGCGCACCACGCCTGAAGATGCGCGCCGAAATCGATGCCGTCGCCGCCGCCCTCGGGCCCGGGGACCGGCGTCCAGGACGCCCGCACCTCCACCGCCGTGGTCGCCGGCCGGCCGGACAGCCCGCCGAAGCCGCGCGAGGACGAGCGGGAGACCGTGCCGCCCTCGGCGGTGAACGGCGCGCCGTGCTCGGCCAGCGCGTCCAGCAGCCAGGACCAGGCGACCTCGGCCAGCAGCGGGTCCTCGGCGATCTCCGCCTCCAGGTCCGCCTCGACCAGCACCACGAACCGCCACGCGCCGCGCCACTCCTCGAAGCCGCCGGGGCGGTGCAGCAGCACCAGGCGGCCGGTGGCCAGGTCCTCCTCGCCGCCATCCTGGTCGACGCCAGCCTGGTCGACGCCGGCCTGACCGGTGCGGACGACGGCTCCGCCGACGGCGTACGCGAAGGGGGCCAGGTTCACCGGGGAGGGCAGCGGGTCGAGCTCGATCGCGGCCGGCAAGGGCGCCGCCGTCAAGGCGGCGACGGCCTCCGCGAACTCCCGCGGGTCGTCCGCGCGGCTGGGTGCCATGGGTGAAGCGTACGCCGCCGCGCCGCGGGCCCGAGGGGAGGCGCGCTGGCACGCGACGCACGGGGCCGCGTACCGACGCGACGTCGGGAAAAACCGGACCGGACCGGCCCGCACACAGCAAGACCCGGGCATCGAGCACCCGGGTGAACGTGGGACCATCGAAGGGTGACCGACGACAGGAGCGATGCCGTGCACGACAGCGTGACCGAGAGCCCGAACCGAGCGGCAGACCTGGACCCGTCGGCGGCCGAGCAGCCCACCGAGGTTCCCGGCCCGCGCCGCAGCGAGTTCCCGGCCGACGCGAACCGCTCCCCGGCCCAGGACAGCGACCTCGTGCGCGCCGCGCGCCGTAAGCCGGTCGGCCACACCCCGGTGTGGTTCATGCGCATGGCCGGCCGCTCGCTGCCGGAGTACAAGAAGATCCGCGAAGGCATCCCGATGCTGGACTCCTGCCTGCGGCCGGACCTGGTCACCGAGATCACCCTGCAGCCGGTGCGCCGCTACGGCGTGGACGCGGCCATCTTCTACAGCGACATCGTGGTGCCGCTCAAGGCGATCGGCGTGGACGTGGAGATCGTGCCGAACGTCGGCCCGGTGTTCGCGAACCCGGTCCATGACGCCGCCGGGTTGGACCGGATCCGGGCGCTGGACCCGGCCTCGGACTTCTCGTTCGTCACCGAGGCGGTCGGGCAGCTGGTCGGCGAGCTCGGCGCGACCCCGCTGATCGGCTTCGGCGGCGCCCCGTTCACGGTGGGCAGCTACCTCATCGAGGGCGGCCCGTCGAAGAACCATGAGAAGACCAAGGCGATGATGCTCGGCGAGCCGGAGCTGTTCGCGGCGCTCATGGACCGCCTGGCCGACCTGACCGCGGAGTTCCTGCGGGTGCAGATCGAGGCCGGCGCGAGCGCGGTGCAGCTGTTCGACTCCTGGGCCGGCGCGCTGTCGCCGCGGGACTACGAGCGCTACGTCATGCCGCACAGCGCGAAGGTGCTGGCGGCGGTGGCCGACCTCGGCGTGCCGCGCATCCACTTCGGCGTGGGCACCGGCGAGCTGCTGCCGCTGATGGCCGCCGCCGGCGCGGACGTGGTCGGCGTGGACTGGCGGGTGCCGCTGGACGAGGCCTCGCGCCGCATCGGGCCGGAGTACGCGGTGCAGGGCAACCTGGACCCGTCGGTGATGTTCGCGCCGTGGCCGGTGATCGAGACCCGGGTGCGCGAGGTCCTCGACGAGGGCGCGCGGACCCCGGGGCACATCTTCAACCTGGGCCACGGCGTGACGCCGGACATGGACCCGGACCGGCTGGCCAGGGTGGTCGAGCTGGTGCACGAGGCGTCGGCGCGCTGAGGCTCGCTCACGAAAGGGACGGCGGCGGTGGGCACGACACAGGGGGCTGCGATGACCTCGGAGCAGACGTCGTCTCAGGGTTCGGATCCGGGCGGGGCGCCGGCGCTCAGGCCGGGGCCCGGTGCGGGACTCGGCTCGGCGCCGGATGTGGGGCCGGGTGCGGCGCCGGGTACGGGGCCGGCCTCCGTGGCCGTGATCGGCGCCGGCATCTCGGGCCTGGCCGCGGCCTGGTACCTCAAGCAGGCGCTGCCGGACGCGGCCGTCACCGTCTTCGAGGGCTCGCCCCGGCTCGGCGGCAAGCTCGCGGTCGGCGAGGTCGGCGGGGTCCGGGTGGACCTCGGCGCCGAGTCGATCCTGAACCGGCGGCCCGAGGCGGTGGACCTGGCCCGGGCCGTGGGGCTGGCCGCGGACATCGTGCATCCGGCCACGGCTTCGGCGTCGGTGTGGAGCCGGGGCGAGCTGGTGCCGATGCCCAAGGGACACCTGATGGGCGTTCCCGGGGATCCCGGCGTGCTGGCCGGTCTGCTGTCGGCGGCCGGGCTCAAGCGGGCCGAGGCGGGACCGGGGCTGCCGTCGCGTTCGCTGCTGCGCTCGCAGGGCCAGACCGACGACATCGCGGTCGGCGCGTACGTGGCCGGGACGTTCGGCCACGAGGTCGTGGACCGGTTGGTCGAGCCGCTGCTCGGCGGCGTCTACGCGGGCCACGCCGACGAGATCTCTTTGCGCGCCGCGATTCCGGCCCTGGTTCCCGCCTACGAGTCGGGCGAACCGCTGGACGAGGCGGTGTCGAAGATCCTCGCCGGGCAGGCCGCGGCAGCCAACCCCAAGCCGGTGTTCGCCGGGGTTCGCGGCGGTGTCGGGCGGCTCCCGGTCGCACTGGCAGAGTCCTGCGAAAGCGCGGGCGTCATGATCCGGCGCGAGACCATGGTCAGGGAACTGACTCGCACCGCCGGCGGCTGGCGCCTGGTGTCGGGCCCGGTGCCCGCGCCGACGGCCCACGAAGTCGGCGCGGTCATCGTGGCGGTACCCGGGGCCCCGGCCGCGCGGCTGCTGAAGGACGTGGCACCGGCCGCGGCGGCGGAGCTCGCAGAGATCGAATACGCCTCGGTCGCCCTGGCGACCTTCGTGTTCGACGACGCCGCGCTGCCCGCCGGGAGCGGCTTCCTCGTCCCGCCGGCCGACGGCCGGTACATCAAGGCTTCGACGTTCTCCAGCGTGAAGTGGTCCTGGCTCGCCGAGTCCGGCAAGACGGTGGTCCGCGCCTCCGTCGGCCGGCACCGCGAGACCGCGGACCTGCAGCGCGAGGACGCCGATCTGGCCGCGACGGCCCTGGCCGATGTGCGGACCGCGCTCGGCGCGCCGGACGCCCTCGGCGAGCCCGTCGACTGGCACGTCCAGCGCTGGGGCGGAGGGCTGCCGCAGTACGCGGTCGGGCACGTGGCGCGCGTGGAGCGGATCCGTTCCGCGGTGGCCGCGCAGCCGGGACTGGCGGTCTGCGGCGCGGCCTACGACGGCGTCGGGATCGCGGCGTGCGTCGCCTCGGCGCTGCGGGCGGCCCGCGAAATCAGTACCGGGCCCGCATAGCGCCGGGCGCACAACCAAGTACACCCACAAGGAAGAATGAAGACATGAGCGACAGCGGTAACGAAACCCAGGACGAGCGCCCGGCCGGCGTGGTCAGCAACGTCCGCATCGGCAAGCGCGCGGTGGAGCTGAACGAGGTCACCCGCTACGCGCTGTGGAGCGTCTTCAAGGTCCGCCGCGACCTGCCGGCCTCCGACGACGCCCGCGCCGACATGGCCGCCGAGGTGGAGACGTTGTTCGAGGCGCTGGCCAAGGACGACGTGGTGGTGCGCGGCACCTACGACGTGGCCGGGTTCCGGCACGACGCGGACTTCATGTTCTGGCTGCACGCCGAGACCTCCGACGCGCTGCAGGACGCCTACCAGCGGTTCCGCCGCACCGCCTTCGGCCGTCTGACCGAGCCGGTGTGGTCGCAGATGGCGCTGCACCGTCCGGCCGAGTTCAACAAGAGCCACGTGCCGGCGTTCGTCGCCGACGAGACGCCGCGCGGCTACATCGCGGTCTACCCCTTCGTCCGCGGCTACGAGTGGTACCTGCTGGAGGACGCCGAGCGCCGCCGGCTGCTCGCCGAGCACGGGATGATGTCCCGGGAGTACCCGGACGTGCGGGCCAACACGGTGCCGGCGTTCGCGCTCGGCGACTACGAGTGGATCCTGGCCTTCGAGGCCGACGCGCTGGACCGCATCGTGGATCTGATGCGGCACCTGCGCGGCTCGGAGACGCGGCGGCACGTCCGGGAGGAAGTGCCGTTCTACACCGGCAAGCGGCGCCCGATCGCGGAGATCGTCGCGGCCCTGCCGTAGGTCAGTAGTACCAGACGGCTACACCCTTGTGGCGCGAGCACGTGCCCTGCGCCGTGGTGCTGTAGCTGTATGTACCGTCGTGGCAAAGGGCTTCGGCACCGCTCGGGTGGGATTCGCCCGCGCCGCAGCGGGCCGTGCCCTCGTCGATGGTCGCGTGATCGACACAGGTGGCGGCTTCCGTGGATGTGGGGGCCGCCGCCGGGGCTTTCGTGGTGACGGGGTGCGAGGGCGGCGCGACCGCCGTCGTGGTCGGGACGCTGCGCACTGACGGCGTCGGCGGCGGCTTGGCCGCGCTTGTGGTCGCGGGCGCGGCGGGCGGCGCGGCAGTGGTCGAGGGTACCGTGGTCGGCAGAGCGCTACTCGCCGGAGCCGACGCACTCGTGCTGTGCGAAGCCCCCACCTGCGCCTGAGCTTGCGCCTGCGCAGCCGCCGAGCTCGAAGCAGTGGACTGACACGCTGTCGCCGAGAGCGCGATCGCGCACGCTAAAACCGGCGCCCACCTGGAGCGGAGCATGGGTTCCCTCCCGAAAGGCCGACGCCCGCCGCCGGCCGGAGCCCCACCCTGGCACTGATCAGCGGCCGGCGAAACGCTTAAGCCCCATGCACTGTCGCCGCTGGCCGCCGCACCAGCCCGGTCACCCCCATGACCAGGCACCCCGCGCCGGACGCCGCGGCGAGCACGCCCCCGACCAGTTGCCGGGTCAGCGCCGAGCTCGACGCGCACGGGCCCCGGCCCGTGAACTGGAGCCCCGCCGGCACCGGATACTTCCGGGACAGCGGGGAGCCGCAGTCGACCTCGACGTGGGCCACGGTGAACCCGTTGGAGCCCACGTCGATACCGAGGTGCGTGTGGTGCAGGCCGACGTAGGCCGCGCCCCCGAGCAGGAGCAGGCCCAGCACGATCAGGATCCAGGTTTGCCGCACAGGTTGCCGCACACCGTCTCAGACGTCCGACGGGCGGCGATGGTTGTGGCAGCCGGGCAGCAGACGACACCGGTCATGGGACGAAGCCGATCAGGGGACGAAGCGGTACCCGGTCCCGTACTCCGTCATCAGGTGCCGCGGGTTCTGCGGATCGTCCTCCAGCTTGCGGCGCAGGCGCGCCATGTGGAACCGCAGATACCCGGCCTCGCCGGTGTGGCTGTTGCCCCACACGTCCGCCAGCAGCCGGGCTGTGCTCACCAGCTGGCCGGGGTGGCGCAGCAGGACCTCCAGCAGGGCCCACTCGGTGCGGGTCAGACGCACCGGATCCCCTTCGCGGGCCACGCTGTGCGCCGCCAGGTCGATGTCGCAGCTGCCCAGCCGCACCGAGCTGGTCTCGACGCCGGCCGCGCCGGCGTGGGCCTGCTGGTGGCGGCGGATCACCGCGCGCAGCCGGGCCAGCAGCTCCTCCATGGCGAAGGGCTTGGTGACGTAGTCGTCCGCGCCGGCGTCCAGGGCGTGGATCTTCTCCTGCGGATCGGACCGTCCGGACAGGACCACGATCGGGACCGTGGTCCAGCCGCGCAGGCCCAGGATCACCTCGACCCCGTCCATGTCCGGCAGGCCCAGGTCCAGCAGGACCGCGTCGGGCAGCTTACGGGCCGCGCAGGCCAGCGCGTCGACACCGTTGGCCGCCGTCTCGACCTCGTAGGTCCGGGACTTCAGGTTGATGCGCAGGGCGCGCAGGATCTGCGGCTCGTCGTCGACGACCAGGATGCGGGTCACTGGCTCCCTCAGTTCTCGTCGGAAGTCGGGCACTCGTGACAAGTCAACAGTCCGGGTGCGCCGCTCGGGGTGCTTGCTCGCGCGATGCAAACGTCGGCACGCCCGATGCAAATGGCCGCCCCGCGCTGTCGCCGGAGAAGCACCGGCCGGTCCGGCCCCCATTCAACCAGCCCGGCAGTCGCGCGCAGGGTCACCACCCCTTGATGTGGAATCGCATCCGGCACACGATCGCCTCGGTGTGCCGGCGGATCGCCCGGTCCAGGACGGCGCCGCGCTGGTTGTGCAGCAGACGGTGCCAGGCCCGGCGCGGTTCCACCTCCGGGATCAGGACCATGATGCGCTCGAAGCCGCCGGGCGAGGCCGGGGCGGTGGCCGCGAGCCGGTTCAGGTAGTCGACCATCGGCCGCGTCAGCGAGCGCCGGTGGGTGGTGAGGACCTCCAGGGGGACGTCCGGCTGCCAGGCGCGCCAGGCGGCTTGCAGGCGCTCGCATTCGGCGGCGTCGTCCTCGTCGGAATAGCGCACGGTCACCGCGATCACGCCGTCGCCGAGGGACAGCGCCGCGGACATCGCCTCCTGGGTCAGCCGGGACACCGCGCCGACCGGGACGACCACCAACGCCTGCTGCTCCACCGCGGGCTCGGGCCTGAGGCCCAGGCCCAGCACGTCGCCGACGATCCGGTAGGCCCGGTGCACCCGCAGCATCCCGAAGACCAGCAGCGGCACGATCACCACGACCAGCCATCCGCCCTCGCCGAACTTGGAGATCAGCTCGATCACCAACGCCGCGAACGTCAGCACCGCGCCGGTGCCGTTGATCGCCACCCGGCGCCGCCAGCCCGGGCTCCGCTCCCGGCGCCAGTGCCGGACCATGCCGGCCTGGGAGATGGTGAAGCCGATGAACACCCCGATGGCGAACACCGGCACCAGGGTCTGGGTGTCGCCCTTGGCCCCGACGAGCAGGATCGCGGCCAGGCCGGCCAGGATCAGCACGCCCCAGCGGTAGACCTGGCGGTCGGCGCGCAGCGCGAACACGTGCGGCGCGTAGTTGTCCCGGGCCAGCAGGCTGGTGAGGACCGGCATCCCGCCGAAGGAGGTGTTGGCGGCCAGGGCCAGCAGGATCATGGTCACGAACTGGACCGCGAAGAAGGCCGCGTTGTGGCCGAGCGCGGCGTCGGTGAGCTGGGCCAGGACCGTCTTGGACGGGTCCGGGGCGACGTGGAACTTGCGGATCAGCAGCGCCAGGCCGATGAGCATGACGCCCAGCAGGGCGCCGAGCGCGGACTCGGTGCGCTGCGCGCGCTTGACCCGCGGCTTGCGGAACGTGGGCACGGCGTTGGCGATGGCCTCGACGCCGGTCAGCGCGCTGCATCCGGAGGCGAACGCCTTGAGCAGCAGCAGGACGCCGACGCTCTCGGCGTTGGCGGCGGCCACGACGTGCCCGGTGGGCGCGGTCGCGGGGTGCGAACGGACCAGACCGACCACGATCACCGCCATGATCGCGACGATGAACAGCACGGTCGGGACGATGAACGCCTTCGCCGACTCCGCGACGCCGCGCAGGTTGATGCCGGTGATGGCCAGCAGCACCGCCACGCACAGCCAGACCCGGTCGCCGTAGAGCGACGGGTAGGCGCTGGTCAGGGCGGCGACGCCGGCCGAGACCGACACCGCGACGTTCAGGACGTAGTCGATGATCAGGCTGGCCGCCGCGACCAGCGCCACGTTCTTGCCGAGGTACTTCCCGGCCACCGCGTACGCGCCGCCGCCTTCGGGGAACGCCGCGATCACCTGGCGGTAGGAGAAGGTGAGGAAGCCCAGCAGCCCGGCGATCGCGAGGGTGACCGGCAGGGTGAAGCCCAGGCCGTGCGCGCCGGCGACGGCCAGGACCACGACGATCGCCTCGGGGCCGTAGGCCACGGAGGCCAGGGCGTCCAGGGACAGCGCCGCCAGGCCCTGGGAGACGGTGAGGCGGTCGTGCTCCCGGTCGCCCTCCGGAACGGGAGTCGCCGGGTCGTCTGCCGCCAGTGCCTCGCGGCCGACCTGTCCTGCGGTCACGGGAACCCCTCGAAGCTTGTGACGTGGTTGAACGTCTCCAGATTGACATCCGGCGCGGGGACGAATCGGGCAGTCGCCGTTTGCATGGCGCTTGCGTTGCGCGACGGCAGGCGCCGTGCCGGACTACCGTGGATGCTGTGGTGGTCCTCGGCTTCGTGCTGCTGCTCGGCGGGCTGATCGCGCTGCTGGCCGGCGCGCTGGAGCTGCGCTGGCGCCGGCGCGTGCGGGCCGAGGGCGTGGCGGTCTTCGCCCGGATAGTCGATCGCCCGCTCGGCCCCGAGGACTCCCCGGACGGCTACCGCCCGATGCTGGCGTTCACCACCGAGGACGGCCGCGCCGTGGAGGTCTTCTCCCCGCGGCGGGTCACCGGCGAGGCGGTGCTGGTGCACTACGACCCCGCGGATCCGGCGCAGGTGGTGGTCTTCGGCTCGCGGGGACGGGTCGACGTGGCTTTCGTGGTCGCGGGGGTGCTGGCTTGTGTGGGGGCTGTGGTCGGGATTGTGCTGGCGCCGTAGGGTGCTGGCGCATGGGCAACACCTTCCCCGGCGGCGCGCACGAGATCTCCCTGTCGAACGGCAACACGTCAGTGTTCGTCGACGTGATGATGCTCGCCGCGTCGGCCACGGTCAGCACCGAGTGGGGTTACCGGTTCGCCGGCCGCATCGCGTTGTCGGACCAGAACGTCTTCGGGCTCGGTACGGCGGGGTTCGCTCTCGAGGACCTCGACTGGGGGCAGCCCGGCGAGAACGCGGCGGCCAACAAGCGCCTCGTGCTCGACACCCTCGCGCTGGCCGCGAGCCGGTACCGCTGGGACGAACTCGACTACTTTCCGCCGCTGATCGAGGATGTCCTGCGGCGGTTCCAGGCCATGGTCGGGGATTTCGACACCACCTCCGCCGCGCCGGACCTCGACGACTCTCTCTTCCCCGGCCCCGAAGAAGTGGTCGCCCGCTCCTGCCTGCGCCACCGGGTCCTCGCCCCGCTGGTCGCCATCCCCGATTGCGTGTTCTGCGACGGGCGTTAGAACCGCGAAGGGGCGGGACCAGTACGCCCCCGCGCGTACCGAATCCCGCCGCCTTGGCGCCGGCGCACCGCCGGTGTCCTGTCAGCTCTGAGCCGTGGTGACCGGGTGGGTCTTGTCCAGGGCCAGGTTCAGGGTCACGACGTTCACGTACTGCTCGCCGAGGAAGCCCAGGGAGCGGCCGGTGGTGTTGTCCTTAACCAGGTTGTCCACCGTGGCCACGTCCACGCCGCGGGCCTTGGCGACCGAGGCGGCCTGGTCGTCGGCGTTCTGCACCGAGATGCCGGGGTCCATGCCGGAGGCCGAGGCGGTGACCGCGTCCTCGGGCACCTTGGTCGGGTCGATGTCGTACGCCTTGGCGTAGGCGGCGATCCGGCCCTCGATGGTGTTCTTCAGCGTGGCACTGTCGGTGCCCAGGTTCGATCCGGCCGAGTAGGAGTAGTTGCATCCGGGGTCGCTGGAGTTGGCCGAGTTGGTGGCATCGGACGGCCGGGCCTGGAAGTACTGCGGCAGGGCGTTGCCGGACTTGTCGACGTACTGCTGGCACAGCAGCGACGAGGCGACCACCTGTCCCTGCGCGTTCTTGATGAGCGAGCCGTTGGCCTTGTCCTTGAAGGCCAGCTGCGCGATACCGGTGACCAGCAGCGGGTAGGCGATCCCGAGGATCACCGTGAACACCAGCATGGCCCGGATGGCGGCGGTGTGCCGCCGGATTGCTGCTCCGAGTTTCATGGTCGGCTCCTTCCTACTTCAGTCCGGGGATGTACATGACGACCAGGTCGATCAGTTTGATCCCGACGAACGGCAGCGCCAGGCCGCCGGCGCCGTAGATCCACAGGTTGCGGCGCAGCAGCGCGGCCGCCGAGGAGGGCTTGTAGCGCACGCCGCGCAGCGCCAGCGGGATCAGGCCGATGATGATCAGGGCGTTGAAGATGATGGCGCTGGTGATCGCCGACTTCGGCGAGTGCAGGCCCATGATGTTGAGCACGTGCAGGCCCGGGTAGATCACCGTGAACATGGCCGGGATGATCGCGAAGTACTTCGCGACGTCGTTGGCGATGGAGAAGGTGGTCAGGGCGCCGCGGGTGATCAGCAGCTGCTTGCCGATCTCGACGATCTCGATCAGCTTGGTCGGGTTGGAGTCCAGGTCCACCATGTTCCCGGCCTCCTTGGCGGCCGAGGTGCCGGTGTTCATGGCCACGCCCACGTCGGCCTGCGCCAGGGCCGGGGCGTCGTTGGTGCCGTCGCCGGTCATCGCGACCAGCTTGCCGCCCTCCTGCTCCTTCTTGATCAGCGCCATCTTGTCCTCGGGCGTGGCCTCGGCCAGGAAGTCGTCGACCCCGGCCTCCTCGGCGATGGCCTTGGCGGTCAGCGGGTTGTCACCCGTGATCATGACCGTCTTGATGCCCATCTGCCGCAGTTCGGCGAACCGCTCGCGGATGCCTTCCTTGACGACGTCCTTCAGGTGGATGACGCCCAGGGTGCGGGCCGGCTTGCCGGGCACGAACTCGGCCACCACCAGCGGGGTGCCGCCGGCGCCGGAGATGGCGTCGACCGCCTGGCCGACCTCGTCGGTGGGGTGTCCGCCGTTGTCGCGGACCCACTTCATCACCGCCGCTCCGGCGCCCTTGCGGACCTGGCGGCCGTCGGCGAGGTTGACCCCGGACATGCGGGTCTGTGCGGTGAAGGGCACGAACTCCGCGCCGGTCAGCTCACCCTGGTGGCGCTCGCGCAGCCCGTAAGCCGTCTTGGCCAGCACCACGATCGAGCGGCCCTCGGGTGTCTCGTCAGCCAGCGACGAGAGCTGCGCGGCGTCGGCCAGGGCGTCCTTGTCCACCCCGGCCACCGGCACGAACTCGCTGGCCTGGCGGTTCCCGAGGGTGATCGTCCCGGTCTTGTCCAGCAGCAGGGTGTTGATGTCGCCGGCGGCCTCGACCGCGCGGCCGGACATCGCCAGCACGTTGCGCTGGACGAGCCGGTCCATGCCGGCGATGCCGATCGCGGAGAGCAGCGCGCCGATCGTGGTCGGGATCAGCGCCACCAGCAGCGAGACCATGACCACCAGCGACTGCGCGGCACCGGCCCAGGTGGCCATCGGCTGCAGGGTCACCACGGCCAGCAGGAAGACGATGGTCAGCGAGGCCAGCAGCACGTTCAACGCCAGCTCGTTCGGCGTCTTCTGCCGGTTCGCGCCCTCGACCAGGCTGATCATCCGGTCGATGAAGGTCTCCCCCGGCTTGGAGGTGATCTTCACAACGATCCGGTCCGACAGCACCTTGGTCCCGCCGGTCACCGCCGACCGGTCACCGCCGGACTCCCGGATCACCGGGGCCGACTCGCCGGTGATCGCCGACTCGTCCACCGAGGCCACGCCCTCGACGACGTCACCGTCGCCGGGGATGACCTGCCCGGCCTCCACCACCACGAAGTCGCCGAGCCGCAACTCGGTACCAGGGACCTCGGTCTCGGTGCCGGACTGACCCGGGGACCAGGACGCCAGGCGCCGGGCCACGGTCGTGGTCTTGGCCTTGCGCAAGGTGGCGGCCTGCGCCTTGCCGCGGCCCTCGGCCACGGCCTCGGCCAGGTTGGCGAACACCACGGTCAGCCACAGCCACACCGTGATGACCCAGGCGAACACCGAGGGCTTGGTGACGGCCTCGTACGTGGTCAGCGCGGAGCCGACCTCGACGACGAACATCACCGGGTTCTTCATCATGACCCGGGGGTCGAGCTTCTTCAGGGCGTCCGGAAGCGACTTCCAGAGCATCTTCGGGTCCAGGAACCCGCCGCCGACGCGGCGCGGTTCACCGCCCGGGTTGTGCTGCGGGGCCCGCGGCGCGGGGGCAGCTTCCGTCAGGGTGTTGGCAGACATCAGTGCAGTCCTTCAGCGAGCGGCCCGAGCGACAGGGCCGGGAAGTAGGTGAGGCCGACGACCAGCAGCACGGTGCCCAGCAGCATCCCCGCGAACAGCGGCGAGGCGGTCTTGAGCGTGCCCTCGGTCTCCGGGACCGGCTTCTGCTTGGCCAGCGACCCGGCCAGCGCCAGCACCCAGATCATCGGCAGGAACCGGCCGAACATCATGGCCAGCGCGCCGGCGGTGTTCCACCAATGGGTGTTGCCGGACAGCCCCCCGAAGGCCGAGCCGTTGTTGTTGCCCATCGAGGTGAAGGCGTACAAGATCTCGGAGAAGCCGTGTGGCGACGGACTGCCGTCGGGCCCCAGGTTCCCGGAGCTGATCGAGGCGGTCTCGCCCTTCAGCGCCATCGCCAGACCGGTGAAGATGAGCACCACGGCGGGGGTGGTGAGGATGTACAGCGCCGCGTACTTCATCTCGGTCGGGCGGATCTTCTTGCCCAGGTACTCCGGCGTGCGGCCGACCATCAGACCGGCGATGAACACCGTGATGATCGCCAGGATCAGCATGCCGTACAGGCCCGAGCCGGTTCCGCCGGGCGCGATCTCACCCAGCATCATGTTGAACATGGCCGCACCGCCGCCGAACGGCGTGTACGAGTCGTGCCAGGAGTTGACCGCACCAGTGGACGTCAACGTCGTGGACGTCATGAACAAGGTCGAGGCCGGGATGCCGAACCTGGACTCCTTGCCCTCCAGCGCGGCGTGGCCGTCGGCCAGGTTGATGCCGTGGTGGTGCACCTCGAAGAACGTCGAGAACGCCAGCGACCCGATCCAGATGATCGCCATCACCGACAGGATCGTGTAGCCCTGCTTGTGCGAGCCGACCATCTTGCCGAAGGTGCGCGGCAGCGCGAAGCCGATCACCAGCAGCAGATAGATCTCGATCAGGTTCGTGAACGCCGTGGGGTTCTCGAACGGATGCGCGGAGTTGGCGTTGAAGATGCCGCCGCCGTTGGTACCGAGCTCCTTGATGACCTCCTGGGAGGCGGTCGCGCCGGTGTACAGGTTCTGGTTGCCGTTGAGCGTGTGCACCACGGTCATGTGGTCGCCCAGGGACTGCACCGAACCGCAGGCGACGAGGATCACCGCGAAGACGATCGAGAACGGCAGCATCAGCCGGATCAGGACCCGGGTCAGGTCCACCCAGAAGTTGCCCAGACGGTCGGTCCTGCTCCGCGTGAAGCCGCGGATCAGGGTCGCGACCACCGCGATGCCGACCGAGGCCGACACGAAGTTCTGCACCGCCAGGCCCGTCGCCTGCGCGACGTAGCCCAGCGTGTTCTCGCCGCCGTAGTTCTGCCAGTTGGTGTTGGTCACGAACGAGGCAGCCGTGTTGTACGCCAGGTCGGCCTGCATCTTCGGCATGCCCAGCGCCATCATCAGGTGGTCCTGCACCCGCAGCAGCAGGTACAGCAGCAGGATCCCGACCGCGGAGATGGCGAACACCGACCGCAGGTACGTGCCCCAGGTCTGGTCCGCCTCGGCGTCCACGCCCATCGTCTTGTACAGGACCTTCTCCGCCCGAAGGTGCTTCTTCGAGGTGAGAATGTGCGCCATGTAGTCGCCCAGCGGCCGGTAGGACACGGCCAGCAGGAGGACCAGCGCGGCGACTTGGAGCAAGCCGGCCCAGGTGTCCGACATCAGAACTTCTCCGGGAGGATCAGGGCCGCTATGAGATAGCCGACCAGCAGGACCGACACGATCAGGCCGATGATGTTCTCAGCGCTCAAGACGCTCGACCCCCTTGATGATCAACGCGAGAAGCGCGAAGAACGCGATCGTGATCCCGACGAAAATCACGTCGGCCATCAGGTGCTCCTTGGATTCGGGGAC
This sequence comes from Catenulispora sp. GP43, assembly GCF_041260665.1. Taxonomy (NCBI): domain Bacteria; kingdom Bacillati; phylum Actinomycetota; class Actinomycetes; order Catenulisporales; family Catenulisporaceae; genus Catenulispora; species Catenulispora sp. GP43. The sequence continues at coordinate 119,025 of NZ_JBGCCT010000024.1, forward strand.
TTGGGTACTCCAGTCAGTGAACCCGCGGAGATTGCGCGCATTGGACCCGCAAGCGGTATGCAAACGCGCAGGCTGTGGATGCGCACACCCCCCAAACGTGCGGCGTGGTAATCGCGCGCTTACTATCCGTGAAGTGAGCGACATACCGGTGATCCGCCACGCCGACCTGATCCTGCGCGGCGGCCGCATCCACACCCTGGACGCCGCCGACACGGTGGTCTCCTCGCTGGCCGTGGCCGGCGACCGGGTCGCGGCGGCCGGGGACGACCGCGAGACCGCCGCGCTGCTGGGCCCGGGCACCGAGGTGATCGACCTGGCCGGCCGGGTCGTCGTCCCGGGCCTGCACGACTCCCACCTGCACCTGGCCGACGCCGGCAACTCCTGGAACCTGCAGGTCCGCTGGGACGGCGTGCCGTCCCTGGCCGACGCCCTGCGCCTGCTCGCGGTCCGCGCCGCCGAGGCCGCCCCGGGCCAGTGGGTCCAGGTGATCGGCGGCTGGTCGCAGGCCCAGTTCGCCGAGCACCGCCTGCCCACCCCGGCGGAGATCGAATCGGTGTCGCAGGACGTCCCGGTCCTGGTGGTCTTCCTGGACACCGGAGCTTTCCTGAATCAAGCGGCGCTGCGGGCCCTGGGCTACGACAAGACCACCCCGGACCCGCCGGGCGGCGAGATCCAGCGCGACCGGGACGGGAACCCCACCGGGCTGCTGATCGCCAAGCCCAGCCCGGCGGTGCTGGCGCTGGCCGTGCTCGGGGCGCCGCGGCTGGGGCCGGAGGAGCGGCTGAACTCCACGCACCGGTTCCTGCAGGAGCTGAGCCGGCGCGGGGTGACCGGCGCGATCGACGCCGGGGCGACCGGGTTCCCGGACTGCTACGGCGCGCTGCGGACGCTGCGTGACCAGAACCGGCTGCCGGTGCGGACGGCGCTGAACGTCTTCGCCACCGAGCCGGGTTCGGAGCGCGACGAGCTCGCCGCGCTGATGGACGGCCTGACCCTCGGCGGCGACGACCTGCTGTGGTTCAACGGCGTCGGCGAGGCGCTGACGCTGGAGGGCGTGGACTTCGCCAACTTCGCCCAACCCCGCCCCGAGCTGTCCGCGGCCCTGGGGCGGCACCTGGAGCCGGTGGTGCGGCTGCTGGTGGAGCGGCGGTGGCCGTTCAGCTTCCACGCCACCTACGACGAGACGATCCAGCGGTTCCTCGGAGTGCTGGAGACGGTGGACCACGACATCCCGTTCGACGGCCTGCGCTGGGCCGTGGAGCACGCCGAGACCATCGCGCCGGAGACGATCGACCGGGTGGCGGCGCTCGGCGGCGGCATCACGGTGCAGCACCGGATGGCCTACCGGGGCGAGCAGTTCTCGCAGCGCTACGGCCCCGAGGCGGCCCGCCGCGCGCAGCCGGTGATGGAGATGCTGACGCGCGGCGTGCCGGTCGGCGGCGGGACGGACGGCACGTGGATGGCCGACGCGAACCCGTGGAACGCGCTGCGGTGGTTCACGACGGGGACGACGCTCGGCGGGCTGGAGATGTGGCGGCCGGAGGACCGCCTGGACCGGACGCTGGCGCTGCGGCTGTTCACCGAGGGAAGCGCCTGGTTCACCGGCGAGCAGCGGCGGCGCGGGACGCTGGAGCCGGGGATGCTCGCCGACTTCGCGGTGCTGTCGGCGGACTACTTCAGCGTGCCCGAGGCGGAGATGGCCGACCTGGAGTCGGTGTTGACCGTGGTCGGCGGGAAGGTCGTGTACGAGGCGGAGCCGTTCGCGCCGCGCTGACGCGAGGGCGGCGCCGATGTCCTCGCACTCGCTCGCCCTCGCACTCGCCGGAAAGTCATCACAGACTCACATCGCGCGCCTGCAGATCCTCCAGCGTCTCGCGCCGTATCAGCACCCTGGCGACACCGTCGCGCACCGCGATCACCGGCGGCCGGCAGACCTGGTTGTACGTCGAGGCCATCGAGTGCTGGTACGCCCCGGTGCACGGCACCGCGAGCAGGTCGCCGGGCCGCAGATCGGACGGCAGCGGCAGGTCGCGCGCGATGACGTCGCCGGCCTCGCAGTGCCGGCCGACCACGGTCATCGGCTCCGATGCGGCGGTGGTGGCACGGCCGATGAGGCGCGCGGTGTAGGCCGAGCCGTAGAGCGCGGGGCGCGGGTTGTCGCTCATGCCGCCGTCGACCGCCACGAAGGTCCGGATGCCGGGGTTGCGCTTCATGGTCAGGACCCGGTAGAGCGTCACGCCGGCGCGGGCCACGATCGCGCGGCCGGGTTCGACGGTCAGCCTCGGCACCGGCAGCCGATGCTGGCGGCAGGCTTTGGCGATCACGGCGCGGACGGTGCGCGCGTACTGCTCCAGGTCGAAGTCCGGGTCGCCGTCGCAGTAACCGACCGCGTGGCCGCCGCCGAGGTCGAGTTCGGGCAGGACGACGCCGTACTCGTCGCGGATCCACGCCATCAGCGCGATCAGGCGCCGCGCGGCCTCGGCGAAGACGTCCACGGAGGTGATCTGGCTGCCGAGATGGCAGTGCAGACCGGCCAGTTCCAGCGCGGGGCGCTCGGTGAGCTGCCAGTGCAGGACTTGGCGGACCGCGTCGGCCGCCGCGCCGGCGGACAGCGAGAAGCCGAACTTCTGGTCCTCGATACCGGTGGCCACGGCCGCGTGGGTGTGCGCGTCCACGCCGGGTGTGACCCGGATCAGCACCTTCTGCGGACGCCCCGGATGCGCGGCGACCGCGAGCTGCGTGATCTCGTAGGTCGAGTCCACGACGACGCGCCCGACGCCGTAGGCCAGCGCGTCCTGCACATCGCGCGGCGTCTTGGCGTTGCCGTGCAACACGATCCGCTCGGCGGGGAACCCGACATGCCGGGCCAGCGCGAGCTCGCCGCCGGAGCAGACGTCCAGCGACAGGCCCTCGGCCTGGATCCACCCGATCATCGCGCGGCAGAGGAACGCCTTGCCGGCATAGGCGATCTCAGCTTCGGGCAGAGCGGCACGATAGGCGCGGGCCCTGGCCCGGACGTCGGCCTCGTCCAGGACGTAGGCCGGGGTCCCGTAGGTCGCCGCGATCTCCGCCAGGCGGACGCCGCCGACCGCCAGATCGCCCTCATCGGCGGCAGTGGCTGAAGAAGGGGTCATCGTCGTGGTCAGCGGCCACGGCGTCGTCGTGCTGGATACCCGCACCTGGTTCTTCATCGCAGTCGCAATCGTCGTCGGGGCAGCCGCAGTACCAGACGTGCGGCGCGGAATCGGTGGAGTGATGTTCACTGAGCATGGCGAGCCGCCAGACGGATGCGAGCGCCGGCACGGCGGCGCGCCGGGAGGATCGTCTGCAGCGCGACCAGCGGCTTGGGCGCGACGGCGACCGCGGTCGGAGCGAACGGCACCGCGTCGACCCGCATCTCGGCGGCACCGGCCTCGGCCAGCATCCGCCGCGCCATCGCCGGGTTCAGCGAGATCCAGGCCTGGTCGGCACCGAACACCGCGGCCAACGCCGCCGAGGTGCTGAACGCGAGTCCGACCCGCTGTCCATCGGGCAGACGCCCGGTCCGCACGGCGACCGACCCGCAGCGCCCGGCCCGGACGGGGACCAGCACCAGCCGGTTGTCGGCGGTGCGTTGGTCGGGCTCCAGAACGGTGGTGTCCATGGTGTGCTCCTTCTTTCCGCTCTTCCCTTCCGAAAGTAGGAGCCTGAATCCGCCCCGGGCAGAGGCGCCAACACCACCCAAGCGGAGCCGGCCCGAACGCCCACGGCCCGCAAGCGGACCTTGTGAAACCGGTCACGATGCTGGTCCGGCGGCCAATCGCAAACGAGATGCAAACGCCGGCGGTTATCCAGTCATTCGCGCACGTGGGACGATCAGTGCGTGGCTGTGGAGACAGGAATGGCGGCGCGATGAGCGCTCGCGGCAAGCTGCGCGTCTACCTTGGCGCCGCCCCCGGCGTGGGCAAGACGTACCACATGCTCGACGAGGCCCAGCGGCGCGCCGAGCGGGGCGGCGACGTCGTCGTGGGCTTCGTGGAGACCCATGACCGGCCGCACACCCAGGCCATGCTGGACGGGCTGGAGATCGTGCCGCGCCGCCGAATGGAGTACCGGGGCTCGGAGTTCGAGGAGATGGACATCGACGCCGTCCTGGAGCGGCGGCCGTCGGTGGTGCTGATCGACGAGCTCGCGCACACCAACATCCCCGGGTCGCGCAACCCCAAGCGCTGGCAGGACGTCGAGGACCTGCTGGCCGCCGGGATCGACGTCATAGCCTCGGTCAACGTCCAGCACCTGGAGTCGCTGAACGACGTCGTCCAGAAGATCACCGGGGTCCCGCAGCGCGAGACGGTGCCGGACGAGGTGGTGCGCTCGGCGGACCAGATCGAGCTGATCGACATGGCGCCGGAGGCCCTGCGCCGCCGGATGGCGCACGGCAACATCTACAAGCCGGAGAAGATCGACGCCGCGCTGTCCAACTACTTCCGCCCCGGCAACCTCGGCGCGCTGCGCGAGCTCGCCCTGCTGTGGGTGGCCGGCCGGGTCGACGAGGCGCTGCAGCACTACCGCGACCAGCACGGCATCGACAAGGTCTGGGAGACCCGGGAGCGGGTCGTGGTCGCGCTGACCGGCGGCCCGGAGGGCTCCACGCTCATCCGGCGCGGCGCGCGCATCGCGCAGCGGCTCGGCGCCAAGGGCTCGGACCTGCTGGCCGTGCACGTGGCCCGCTCCGACGGCCTGACCGGCGCCTCGCCGGCGCTGCTGGCCGAGCAGCGGGAGCTGGTGGAGTCCCTGGGCGGCACGTTCCACTCGGTGGTCGGCGACGACATCCCCAACGCGCTGCTGCAGTTCGCGCGCGCCGAGAACGCCACGCAGCTGGTGGTCGGGGTGTCGCGGCGGGGCCGGCTGGAGCGGTTCCTGGGCGGCTACGGCATCGGCGAGACCGTGGTGCAGCAGTCCGGCGACATCGACGTGCACATGGTCACCCACGAGCGTTCGGCGGCCGAGCAGAGCCGGCTGGCCTGGATCAAGCGGGTGGCACGGCAGCCGGAGACCGGGCCGCGCTGGTGGGGGCCGGTGGCCGGGCTGGTCGTGCCGATCGTGCTGACCATGATCCTGGCGAGTCTGCGCTCGGAGCTGAACCTGACCAACCAGGTGCTGATCTTCCTGGCCGGGGTGGTCGCGGTGGCGCGGCTGGGCGGTCTGCTCTCGGCGTTCTTCGCCTCGCTGACGGCCTCGCTGCTGCTGAACTACTACTTCATCCGGCCGCTGTACCGGCTGACCATCAACGACCCGCAGAACATCGTCGCGCTGGTGGTGTTCGCGCTGGTGGCGCTGATCGTGGCCTCGGTGGTGGACTTCGCCTCGCGGCAGGAGCGGCGGGCCGGGAAGGCCTCGGCGGAGGCCGAGACGCTCTCGGAGCTGGCGCGCTCGGTGCTGCGGGGCGACGAGGCCATCGGGGCGCTGCTCGGCCGGTTCCGGGAGACGTTCGGCATGGAGTCGGTGGCGCTGCTGGAGCGGGTCGACCCCAGCATCCCGGTGCTGCCGGACGAGGCCGACGACCCGGAGGCGTGGCGGATCGTCGCGGCGACCTCCGGCAGCGGCACGATGCCGTGCCGGGCGCCCGGCGAGGGCGACGTGGTGGTGCAGGCCGGCCCGGACGCGATGCTGGTGCTGCGCGGGCGCGCGCTGCCGGCCGCCGACCAGCACGTGCTGACCGCGTTCGCGGCGCAGGCGGCGGTGGCCCTGGAGCGCTCGCGGCTGGCCCGGCAGGCGGCCGAGGCGGTGCCGCTGGCGGCCGCGGACAAGATGCGCACGGCGCTGCTGGCCGCGGTCTCGCACGACCTGCGCACGCCGCTGGCCGCGGCCAAGCTGTCGGTGGCCTCGCTGCGCGACACCACGGTGGAGTGGTCCGAGCAGGACCGGGCCGAGCTGCTGGCCGGCGCCGAGGAGTCGCTGGACCGGCTCTCACGCCTGGTGGAGAACCTGCTGGACATGAGCCGGCTGCAGGCCGGGGCGCTGAACCTGCGGCTGGAGGACGTGGCCGTGGAGGACGTCGCGGTGATGGCGCTGGACAGCCTGGGCATCGAGGACCGGTCGAAGGTGCACTTCGGGCCGCTGTCCGCGGTGCCGGACGTGCTGGCGGACCCGGTGCTGCTGGAGCGGGCCGTGGCGAACCTGATCGGCAACGCCCTCAAGCACGGCTCGGCGGTCAAGCCGGTGCTGCTCACCGCCTCGGAGCTGGCGGGGCGGGTGGAGCTGCGGGTGACCGACCGCGGGCCGGGGATCCGGCCGGAGGACTGGGAGCGGATCTTCACGCCGTTCCAGCGTCTCGGGGACCGGGACAACACCACCGGCGTGGGCCTGGGATTGGCATTGTCGCGAGGGCTGGTGGAGGCCATGGGCGGCACGCTGACGCCCGAGGAGACGCCCGGCGGGGGGATGACGATGGTGGTTTCGCTGCCGGCCGCGGGTATGGCCGGGGACGAGGATGACTCCGGCGGCGTCACGGGCACTGCCGTGGACACCGCCGTGGACACCGCCACGGACACCGCCACGGACGTTGACACCGCCGCCGGCATCGCTGCTGAGGAGCCCGCCCGATGATGATCAAGGTCCTGGTGGTCGACGACGAACCGCAGCTGCTGCGCGCGCTGCGGATCAACCTGACCGCCCGCAAGTACGAGGTGGTCACCGCCGTCGACGGCACCTCGGCGCTGGCCATCGCCGCGCGCACGCTGCCCGACCTGGTGGTGCTGGACCTGGGTCTGCCGGACCTGGACGGCGCCGAGGTGATCAAGGGGCTGCGGGGCTGGACGGAGGTGCCGATCGTGGTGCTCTCCGGCCGCGCCGACGCCTCGGACAAGGTCGAGGCCCTGGACGCCGGCGCCGACGACTACCTGACCAAGCCGTTCTCGATGGAGGAGCTGCTGGCCCGGCTGCGGGTGGCGCGCCGGCACGCCGACCGCAACGCGCCCAAGACCGCGGTGCAGCGGGTCGGGGACTTCGACGTGGACGTGGCCTCGCACACCATCACCCGGGTGCCGGAGGCGCCGGAGACGGTGCCGCCGACGGTGCACCTGACGCCCACCGAGTGGGGCATCGTCGAGGTGCTGCTGAAGAACGCCGGACGCCTGGTCTCGGCCCGGCAGCTGCTCACCGAGGTGTGGGGCCACGGCTACGAGAACGACACGCCGCTGCTGCGGTTCCACTTCACGAAGCTGCGCCGCAAGCTCGAGCGCGAGCCGTCGCGGCCGGCGCACCTGCTGACGGAGCCGGGGATGGGCTACCGCTTCCAGCCCTGAGGACCATCGGATCAGTGGACGCCCGGTCGAAGAGTGGTCCATCGGTGGGAACTGACGGCGCGCCGGACATAACGCAGAGCCATGCTTCCCATATCTGGAAGCATGCGCACTTTGCGATTACTGCTGGCGGTCGGTCTCAGCCTGGCCCCGACGCTCGCCGCCACCACCCCGGCGTCCGCCGGCGGCGGCGCGGGCATGACCCTGACCGCCACGATGGACGGCCAGGACCAGCGCCTCCTGGTCGGCACCAAGCACACGGTGCACATCGCCCTGGCCGACACCCCCGGTGAGGCCGACCTGCGCGATATCACCATCAGCCTCAAGGACCTGGACCCGCGGCCCCTACCGGTGACCTGCCGGGCCGGCCAGAACGGGCACCTGTCCCTGGAACCGGACGAGTCTGTGCAGTGCACGGCGGTGGTCACCGCGGCGGTCGGCTTCCGCACCCTGATCGTCCGCACGACGGCGACCGTCCCCAGCGAAGGCACTCTGCTGCGCACGGTCCCCCTGCACTACGACGGCTTCATGCCCCCTCCCCCGCCCCCGCCGCGCCTCCCGGTCTTCCATGCGCCGCTGGCGCCGAAGCCGGCTTCCGGACGGCCGCCGCACCCGCCGACGTTCGTCCCGCCGCCGCCCCTGCACCCGGCCGACCCCGTGGACCCGCCGGACCCGGCGTCCGGGGACCCGGGGAAGGCCCCGATCGCGCACGGTTGTCTGGGCGACCCCGGGTCGGAAGGGAACTGCTGCGGAGCTGGCAAGGGCGGCCGCGATTGCTGCCCGGGCAAGGCGGGCTCGGCGAGTGACTGCTGCGGACCGCATGCGCCAGGGTGTTGCTCGGCCGGGGCAGGCTCGGCGAGTGACTGCTGCGGACCGCATGCGCCAGGGTGCTGCTCGGCCGGGGCAGGCTCGGCGAATGGCTGCTGCGGACCGCATGCGCCAGGGTGCTGCCCGGCCGGGGCAGGCTCGGCGAGTGACTGCTGCGGACCGCATGCGCCAGGGTGCTGCCCGGCCGGGGCAGGCTCGGCGAATGGCTGCTGCGGACCGCATGCGCCCGAGTGTTGCTCGGCCGGGGCAGGCTCGGCGAATGGCTGCTGCGGACCGCATGCGCCCGAGTGTTGCTCGGCCGGGGCAGGCTCGGCGAGTGACTGCTGCGGACCGCATGCGCCAGGGTGCTGCTCGGGTAGCGGCGCCGGATCGACCGCATGCTGCGGACCGCACTCGGCGGGATGCTGCTCGGGCCACTCGGCGACGGGCAACAGCCACTGCTGCGGCTCAACCGGCAAGTCAGGCGACTGCGTCAAGCACGGCGGCCTGGCCTTCACCGGCATGTCGACACCGCTGCTGGCCGGCGCCGCCTCGGGCGGGCTGGTGCTGGTGGCCGGCGGGCTGGTGCTGGTCAGGCGATTCGCTCGGCGGTGATATCGGCTGACACAGCGACACAGTTGACACCGAAGACACAGAGCCCGGCGTGCTAAGCGCCGGGCTCTTGCCTTGCCCGCCATCACCGCGCTCCGGTCCGGCCCCTGCCTCAGCCTTCCAGCGCGGCCGTCAGATCCACCTCCACCAGCTGCCCGCCATACCCGAGCGCGGCGACCCCGAGAAGCGTGCCCGCCGTCCGGAACGCGGGCCCGAGCGCCGACGCGGTGAGGCGCTCCCAGGCGGCTGCCAGCACCCCGCTCTGGTCGCTGACCACGTAGACCACCGAGCGCACCACGTCCTCCGGCCGTGCGCCGGCGGCCGCCAGCACCGCCAGGCCGTTCGCGACCACCTGGTCGATCTGCGCGTCCAGGCCGGGGCCGACCACGTGCTCGTCGGCGTCCAGGGGGCACAAGCCGGCCAGGTGGGCGGTGCGGCCCGCGGGGGCGATGGTGACGTGGGCGTAGCCGGAGGTGGGGTGCAGTCCCGGCGGGTTGAGGAGAGTGAGCTTGTCGCCGTGCGTGTCGTGCGTCATGGAACGCATTGTGGCGGGCGGGGGCATGTGCGGCAGTTGATTATGTGACGCCGACCGCCCTGTCCCCCGTTCCGGCTCCCGCCCATTTGCCCTGACGCCACCTCCCTATAACCTCGGCCTTATGCCCCGCATCGCGCTCGTCACCGACTCCACGGCCTGCCTGTCCGCGGAGGTGGCGGCGGCGCAGGGGATCACGGCGGTCCCGCTGGAGGTGATCGTGCGCGGCGCCCCGCACAGCGAGGCCGATCCCGCGACCGGCGAGCTGCTGGTGGCGGCCCTGCGGGCGCACGAGACGGCCACCACGTCGCGACCGTCGCCGGAGGACTTCGCCGCCGCCTACCGGGCCGCCGCCGAGGCCGGGGCCGAGGGCGTGGTGTCGCTGCACATCTCCGCCGAGCTGTCGGCGACGCTGGAGTCGGCGGAGCTGGCCGCGAAGGACGCGCCGATCCCGGTCCGGGTCCTGGACAGCCGCACCATCGGGATGGCCCTGGGCTTCGCCGTGCTGGCGGCGGCCGAGGCCGGCCGGGACGGCGGGCACGACCTGGACGCGGTGGCCGACATCGCCGCCAAGCGCTCGGCGACGGCCTCCGCGTTCTTCTACGTCCACACCCTGGAGTACCTGCGGCGCGGGGGACGCATCGGCTCGGCCCGGGCCCTGCTCGGCTCGGCCCTGGCGATGAAGCCGCTGCTGCACATGGCCGACGGCCGCGTGGAGCCGCTGGAGAAGGTGCGCACCTCCGCCAAGGCCATCGCGCGCCTGGAGGAGATCGCGGTCGAGCGGGCCGGCGGCGACGGCGGCTCGGTCGAGATCGCCGTCCAGCACCTCGACGCCGCCGAGCGGGCCGAGGCCCTGGCCGCCCGCCTGCGCGACCGGCTGCCGGGCCTGACCGGCGTGACCGTGTGCGAGGTCGGCGCGGTCATCGGCGCGCATGTCGGGCCCGGCGTGCTCGGGGTGGTCGTCGCACCGCGCTGAGGCGTGGCGTTCGGGCAGTCGGGCCTTCGGGCAGTCAGGCGTTCGAGCAGTCGGGCCTTCGGGCAGTCAGGCGTTCGAGCGGTCGGCCGCGCTCAGGCTCCTGCCGGCGTCCACGACCCGGCAGCCCCCGCCGGCTCCCCCGTGGCCGCGATGTGCTTGCGCAGCATCGCCAAGGCCGGATGGGCGTTCTCGGTCCGCCAAACGAGTGAGTGCGGATACACCAGCGTCGGGCCGACCACCGGGATGCGGCGCAGGTCATGGCCGTCGGACCAGGCCAGGCGCGGCTTCTCGCCGACCAGCGAGGCGACGTCGGAGGACTCTGCGACGACGTCCATGAGGTGGTCGCTGCCGAAGTGCGGCCCTATGCCGTCGATGGACAGTCCGAACTCGGCCACCAGCTCGTCGTAGTACAGGGCCCACTCGACGCCGGGAACCAGCCCGGGAATCCAGATGCGGTGCCCGACCAGCTGCGCGAGGGTCACGGTCCGGGCTCCAGCCAGCGGATGCCGCGGGCCGACCAGCAGGTCCAGCCGCTCGTCGAGGACCCGGGCGGCCTCGACGCCGGGCGGCAGGCGGCGCGTCGGCGCGACGTACCGGAACGTGGCGTCGATGGTCCCGGCCTGCACGGCCGCCAGCGCCGCGTCGGCGTCGAACAGGGTGACCACGTCCAGTTCCACCTCCGGGCGCGCCTCGTGGAACCCGCGCAGCAGTGCCGACATCGCGCTGCGCATGGTGATGACGTCGACCCTCAGCGCGCGCCGCCCGGGACGCACCGAGGCGATCGCCCGCTCCTCGGCCTGCATCAGGGCCCTGGCGTGCGGCAGGAACGCCTGGCCGTCGATGGTGAGCTGGGCGCCGCGCGCCGTACGGGTGAACAGGCGCACCGCGAGTTCCTTCTCCAGGCCGGCGATGCGCTTGGACACCGCCTGCTGGGTGACCGCGAGGTCGTTCGCGGCGTCCTGAAACCGTCCGGTGTCCGCGGCGGCGACGAAGGTGCGCACTGCTTCGAGGTCCATGGTCGCTCAGCCTAGCGACACAACGCACCGTTGTGGCCGATGGCCCTTTTGGTTGTTTGACCAGGGATTCTGCTCCCCGATTGGATGCCTGGGTCAGCCGATGGTTGTGGAGTGGCGGAAGGGGCGCGCGGATGGCAGACGGATCGAAGGAGACCGGCAGGCGACGGCTGGGGCGGCCGTTCGCCTGGCTGTGGTCGGCCTACACGATCAGCACCCTGGGAACCTACTTCGCCTTCAACGCCTTCTCGCTGATCCTCATCAGGGTGCTGCACTCCGGCCCGGCGCAGGTCGCGGCACTGTCGGCGTCCGGCGCGGCGGTCGGGGCGCTGGTGGCGGTGCCGCTGGGGCCGTGGGTGGAGTTCCGGCGCAAGCGGCCGGTGATGATGGCCATGGACCTGCTGCGGTTCGGGGCGATGCTGACGATCCCGGTCGCATACGGCTTCGGGGTGCTCAGTTTCGCGCAACTGCTGGCGGTGTCGGTGGTGGTCGGGGCGGCGGACATCACGTTCACGGCGGCCAGCGGCGCCTATCTGAGGTCGCTGCTTCCGCGCGAGGACCTGCTGGCGGCCAACGGCCGGTTCGAGTCGGCGCAGTGGTCCTCGATCGTAATCGGGCCGCCGCTGGGCGGGGCGGTGTTCGCGCTGCTGGGGCCGGTGGCCACGGTGGTGGCGGACGCGGTGAGCTATCTGCTGTCGGCGCTGGGGATCCGCGCGATCGGGGCGGACCGGGAAGTGGTCGGGACCCGCGACCGCTCCAGCGGGCTGCGCATGGCCGACCTCGCCACGGGCTGGCGCCACATCTTCGGCAACCCGGCCCTGCGCCCCCTGTTCCTGAACAGCGCCATGGTCAACGCGCTGATCATGGCCGGCGAACCGCTGCTCAACGTCCTGATGCTCGGCCGTCTCGGCTTCGCGCCGTGGGAGTACGGCCTGGCCTTCGCCGTCCCCTGTCTCGGCGGCCTGCTGGGCTCCCGCCTGGCCCCGCGCCTGGTCGCCCGGTACGGCCGCGCCGCCGTCCTGCGCACCGCCGGCACGCTGCGCGCCGTCTGGCCGCTGGGCCTGCCCTTGGTGGGCCCGGGACTGCCCGGGCTGCTCCTGGTGATCGTGGTGGAGCTGGGCCTGATCACCACCATCAGCGTCTACAACCCGGTCCTGGCGACCCACCGCCTGGAGCAGGCCGGCCCCGACAACGTCACGCGGATCCTGTCCGCCTGGTCGATCACCAGCAAGGCGAGCATCGCGGCGGCCACCGCGCTGTGGGGCCTGATCGCCGCGGCCACCAGCCCGCGCTTCGGCCTCGGCCTGGCCGGGGCGCTGCTGCTGGCCTCGCCGCTGCTGCTGCCGCGTGGCGCGCGGGCCGAGGCGCTGGCAGCGACAAGCTGATCAGCGAAAAGGCCCGGTGCCGGCCGCTCACAGCGACCGGCACCGGGCCCTCGAACCGCGAACCGCGAACCTACGCCGGCACCACGTTCACCAGCTTCGGCGCCCGCACGATGACCGTCCGCACGCCGCGCCCCTCCAGCGCCCGCTGCACGCCCTCGGAGGCCAGCGCCAGCTCGCGCAGCGCGTCCTGGTCGATGCCCGGGGGCACCTCCAGGCGGTCCTTCACCTTGCCCGCGACCTGCACCACGCACGTCACGGTCTCGTCCACCAGGTACGCGGGGTCCGCGACCGGGTAGGCGGCGCGCGCCACGGGGCCGTCGTGGCCCAGGCGGGACCACAGCTCCTCGGCGATGTGCGGGGCGAACGGCGCGGTCAGCACCACCAGGGCCTCGGCCGCCGAGCGCGGGACCGCGGACAGCCGGGTCAGGTGGTTGTTCAGCTCGATCAGCTTGCTGATCGCGGTGTTGAAGCGCATGCCCTCCATGTCGGCGCGGGCGCCGTCGATGGTCTTGTTCAGGGCGCGCAGCGTGGCCTCGTCGGGCTCGGCGTCGACGACGGTGACCTCGCCGTTCTCCTCGTCGATCACGTTGCGCCACAGCCGCTGCAGGAAGCGGAAGCTGCCGATCGAGGCGCGGGTGTCCCAGGGCTTGGACATGTCCAGCGGGCCCATCGACATCTCGTAGATGCGCAGGGTGTCGGCGCTGTACTCGTCGATCATGTCGTCCGGCGAGATGACGTTCTTCAGCGACTTGCCGATCTTGCCGAAGTGCTGGGTCACCTCCTCGCCCTCGTAGACGAACCGGCCGTCGACGTCCTCGACCCGGGAGGCCTCGACGTAGACCCCGCGGGCGTCGGTGTAGGAGGCGCCCTGGATCATGCCCTGGTTGTACAGCTTGCGGAACGGCTCGGCGCTGGTGACCTGGCCCAGGTCGAACAGCACCTTGTGCCAGAAGCGCGCGTACAGCAGGTGCAGCACCGCGTGCTCGGCGCCGCCGACGTACAGGTCCACGCCGCCGGTGTCCTCGGGGTCCTGCGGGCCCATCCAGTACTTCTCGGCCGCGGCGTCCACGAACCGGTCGTCGTCGCCCGGCGACAGGTAGCGCAGGTAGTACCAGCACGAGCCGGCCCACTGCGGCATGGTGTTGGTCTCGCGGTGGTACTGACGCGGGCCGTCGCCCAGGTCGAGGGTGACGTTCACCCACTCGGCGGCGCGGGCCAGCGGCGGCTCGGGGGCGCTGGTGACGTCGCCGGCCTCGAAGGTCTTCGGCGAGAAGTCGTCGACCTCCGGCAGCTCCAGCGGCAGCATCGACTCCGGCAGCGCGCGCGCGATCCCGGCCTCCGGGCCGTCGGCCGCGTACACGATCGGGAACGGCTCGCCCCAGTAGCGCTGGCGCGAGAACAGCCAGTCGCGCAGCCGGTAGGTGACGGTGCCCTCGCCGATGCCCTTGGCGGTCAGCCACTCGGAGATGGCGCGGATCGCGGCCGGGACCGGCAGCCCCTCCAGCGACACCTCGTCGTTAGCCGAGTTGGTAATCTGCGCCGTCTTGGAGTCGTAGGCCTCGGTCCAGTCCTCGACGTTCTCCGACCAGTCGGCCGGCGGCGCCACCACGATCCGCATCGGCAGGTCGAAGGCCCGCGCGAACTCGAAGTCGCGCTGGTCGTGCGCGGGCACCGCCATGATGGCGCCGGTGCCGTAGCCCATCAGCACGTAGTCGGCGATGAACACCGGCACGCCCTCGCCGTTCACCGGGTTCACCGCGAAGGTGCCGGTGAACACGCCGGTCTTCTGCCGGCCCTCGGTCTGCCGCTCGACCTCGGTCTTGGCCGCGGCCTGCGCGCGGTAGGCGGCGACGGCCTCGGCCGGGGTGGCGTGCCCGCCGGTCCACTGCTCGCGGGTGCCGGCCGGCCACTCCTTGGCCACGAAGGAGTCCACCAGTTCGTGCTCCGGCGCCAGCACCATGTAGGTGGCGCCGAACAGCGTGTCGGGCCGGGTCGTGAAGATCTCGATGGTCTTCTCGGAGCCGTCCACCGCGGTGACCGGGAAGTGCACGCGCGCGCCCTCGGACCGCCCGATCCAGTTGCGCTGCTGCAGCTTGATCGGCTCGGGCCAGTCCAGCCGGTCCAGGTCGGCCAGCAGCCGGTCGCCGTACTTGGTGATGCGCATCATCCACTGGCGCAGGTTGCGCTTGAACACCGGGAAGTTGCCGCGCTCGGAGCGGCCGTCCGCGGTGACCTCCTCGTTGGACAGCACGGTGCCCAGGCCGGGGCACCAGTTCACCGGGGCCTCGGCGATGTAGGCCAGGCGGTACGAGTCGATGATCGTCGCCTGCTCCTGCGCGGACAGGTCCTGCCAGGCGCGGTTGTCCGGGGTGCGGCGGGCGCCGGAGGCGAACTGCCCGATCAGCATGCTGATCGGGCGGGCCTTGTCGGCCTGGTCGTCGTACCAGGAGTTGAAGATCTGCAGGAAGATCCACTGCGTCCACTTGTAGAAGGACACGTCGATGGTCGACACCCCGCGCCGGGTGTCGTGGCCGAAGCCGATGCGGTGGATCTGCTCCTTGTAGCGCGCGATGTTGCGCTCGGTGCTGACCCGCGGGTGGATGCCGTGCTCGACCGCGTACTGCTCGGCGGCCAGGCCGAAGGCGTCGAAGCCGATCGTGTGCAGCACCTGGTGGCCGGTCATCATCTTGTACCGGCCCAGCACGTCGGTGGCGATGTAGCCCAGCGGGTGGCCGACGTGCAGGCCGGCGCCGGAGGGATACGGGAACATGTCCAGGATGTAGGCCTTGGGCTCCATGGTGTCCGCCGGACAGTCGGGAACCTCGAAGGTGTGGTGCGCGGCCCAGTATTCCTGCCACTTGGGCTCGATCTCGGCCGCCACAGCAGCCGTGTACCGGAACTTCGGGTCGTCGCTCGCAGGCTTGGGCTGTGTGGTCTGCTCGCTCATCGTCGTCTCAGTCCTCAAGATACGTCTGGTCAGAATCAGATATGGGCTGGAAATGAAAAAGCCCCTCGCGCATGGAGGGGAGCCGCGCTGACCGGAGCCTTGGGCGGCCCCGTCCTGTTTCAGCGCGGCGAACTAAGAAGCAGCGTCACAGCCCGCATGCCTCAAGGGTACCAGCGACGTCCCGGCGATATCGGCCCTACCTGCGGACCAGTCCCAGGACCAGCAGGATCTGCGCAAGGTGGTACGTGACGATGATCGGCACGTCCAGCTCCCAGTCCTTACGGACGAACCGGGTCCAGCCGATCATCGCGTCCGACACGGCGAACAGCAGCGCGCCGGGGATGATGCGCATGTCGCCGGTCCACCAGGCCGCGACCACCATCAGCGAGATGACACTGACGTAGGCCAGCACCGGCACTCCCAGCGCGGGATCCTCCTCGGCGGCCGCGCGCTGGACTCGCAGCCCCACGGTCGCGAACAGCGCGCCGGCCAGGACCAGGCCGGTGATGACGAAGGAGATCGCGTAGCCGCCGTGCGCGTGCAGTTGGACGAAGGCGGCGATGTACGCGACGTGCGCGAGCAGGAAGGCGCCCAGGCCGGCCACGAAGTCGCGGTCCGCCGACGGCGAGTCCTCCGGCAGCATCAGGAAGACGTCGCCGATCAGGCTCAGCACCAGGGCCGCGGCCATCGTGGCCACGATGGAGGCCTTGGCGTCGTGCCCGTCCGCGATGGCCAGGGCCGCGGCGATCAGCAAGACCATGGTCAACGGCTTAGCGGCGTACTCCGCACGGCGCGCGCCCACCGAGGCCGGGTCCATGGCGCGCCGCGACACGGCGGTCCAGTCGGCGAGGGCGATCACGAGGGTGAGCAGCGTCAGCGTGAGGGGCACAGCGGAAAGCTACTACTCAGTAGCTTCGCTGTCAGCAGTGCTGCCCGCGAAGCCTCTCCTTGTATATATGTACGACGCTCAAACGTTCAGTCTTCGCGGGGCTGTTCCGGGTGCGGTTCATCAGGCGACGCGGGCAACTCGACCTGGGCCGGCGCGGCCACCGGAGCCGCCGCCAACTCCGGCTCGCGCCGGATCCGCAGGAACCGCGGAGTCGGGAAGGCCAGGAACCCCTCTGCCCGCCCCGCCGCGATGGCGATCCGCGCCAGGTCGCGAGCCTTGGGGAAGCACAGGTACCGCGGCTCCCACACCGGCCGGTACTTCATGTTCGCCCGGTACAGCGACTCCAGCTGCCACCAGCGCGAGAACACCGACAGCACCACCCGGGCCAGCCGCAGGAACGGCCCGGCCCCGATGCGCCCGGCGCGCTCGAAGATGCTGCGGAACATGGCGAAGTTCAGCGAGACGCGCTCCACGCCGTGCTTCGGGCCGGCCTTGATCAGGTCGATGACCATGAACTCCACCAGGCCGTTCTCGGTGCCGCGCGCGCGCCGCATCAGGTCCAGCGAGAGCCCCTTGGTCCCCCACGGCACGAAGGACAACAGCGCGCGCAGCGCCCCGTCGCCGTCCAGGCACTCGACCATCACGCACTGGCCGTCCGCCGGATCGCCGAGCCGGCCCAGCGCCATCGAGAAGCCGCGCTCGACGCTGCCGTCGCGCCAGTCGTCGGCCCGGCGCATCAGGGCGGCCATCTCGTCGGAGGGGATCTCGGCGTGCCGGCGGATCCGGGTGCGGTAGCCGGCGCGCTCGACCCGGTTGTAGGCCTGCCGGACCACGCGCATCGCGCGGCCCTCGAGCGTGAACTCGTCGACCTCGACCACCGCCTCGTCGCCGAGCTCGATGGCGTCCAGGCCGAACCGGGCCAGGACCTTGCCGCCCTCCTCCGAGGACCCCATGACGGCCGGGACCCACGCGTGCTCCCGGGCCTCGGCCAGCCACGCCTCGATCGCCCCGGGCCAGGCCTCGATGTCGCCGATCGGATCGCCGGAGGCCAGCGACACCCCGCCGACCGGCCGGTAGGCGATCGCCGCCTTGCCCGACGGCGACCACTTCACCGCCTTGTCCCGGCGCAGGTTGAAGTAGCCCAGCGAGTCCTGGTCGCCGAACTTGTCCAGCAGGGTGCGCAGCCGGTCGTCGTCCTCGGGCTGGTGCCGCACGGTGCCGCGGCGCGGCTGGAACAGGGCCCAGGCCACCGCCAGGATCATCACACTGCCGATCAGGTTGACCGTGACGTCCACCCAGTGCGGCACCTCGACGGCGGTGTTGTACCACCAGATGCCGGTCCCGGCCATGCCCGCCTTGAGCGTGTAGAGCGCTTGATCGCCCAGGTCGGTGGCGGGGTTGGCGTCGTTCCAGGCCACCAGGGTGACGCCCAGCACCGTCGAGAGCGCCAGCGAGACGGCGAGCACCACCAGGGCCAGCCGGAAGTTCGCGGCGTCGAAGACGGCGTAGAACTCCTTGCGGGCCCAGATCACCAGGCCGATGAACAGCGCCTGGATCACGAACGCCACGATCAGCGGCGCCAGCGGCTGCAGGTCGGCCGAGGTGACGGTGTAGAGCAGCGCGCTGATCGCCAGCCAGCCCAGCGGGCCGACGAACAGCCCCAGCACCATCAGCAGCCACCAGGCGATCCGCTTGCGCCGGCGCACCGCCGCGCCGAGCATCAGCATCAGGACCCCGAAGCCGATCGAGGGCACGCCGAGCAGGAAGCCCAGGCTGAACAGGAGGTAGTCCGGCAGCCGGTCGATGCGCTCGTTGGTGCGCGGCGAGAGCGCCGACAGGATCGAGGCCAGCGCCACGATCCGGCAGTACCAGACCAGCAGCATGGGGATCCGGGCGCGGAAGCGCTGCGCGCGGCCCGCAGTCGCGGTCTCCGTCATCCGAACCCTTACCTCCGGCTGTGTATGGTTTCGAAGCTGATAGCGGTCCAATCTACTCAACGCCCGGGTTCATCCCGGAGTGCCCTGAGCGGAGCGTGGCGGGTCGGGCCTTTCGGGCACCGGCTCCTGGGACTACTGGTACTCTCCGGGTCACCGCGGGTGGGGCGGTTACCAATGCGATCACTGGCGGACGATGTTGGGGGCAGACCCGATGGAGCAACAGCCCGGACGGCGGCAGCCTGGACGGCAAGGTCAGGGACGCCCCGGCGGGAACCGGTCGCAGCGGCCCGAGGACTACGTCGAGGACGACCCGACGATGGTGCGGCCGTTCGTGAAGGCCGGGCCCGGCGGCGCCGACTCCGGCGCCGAGTCCGGCGCCGGACGGCGCGGGCGTCAGGGTGCTGACGGCGGGGCACCCGGCGGGCGGCCCCGGCAGGGCGCGGCCGGCGGCGGGCAGGGGCGGCAGAACGGGCGGCAGCAGCAGCCGAACGGACGCGGCGCGGACGGCGGCCGGACGGCCCAGAACGGGCGCGGCCGGGCCAACGGAGCGGGCCAGGGCGCCGGCGTCCCCGGTCCCCGACCCCCGCACGACGCCGACCCGCACCAGGTCCCGGGCCTGCTCTCGACGCCGATGCCGCCGCCGCGCGCCGTGGCCCGGCACACCCCGCCGCAGCAGCCGGAACCGGCCCCGGCGCTGAGCGACCTGACCACGACGATGCCGATCCTGGCCGTGCCCGCCGACGACGGCTACGACGGCTATGAGGGTTACGAAGGCGATGGCCACCCGGACCACGACAACGCGCCACCCGGCGAGCACGGGCACTTCCACGACGACGGCGACTTCGGCCGGCACCGCGGTACCGGCCGTCCGCCGCGCGCGCTGAAGATCGGCGCGCTCTTAGCCGGCGTGGCGGTCGTCGGGGTGGCCGCGTACAGCGTGCTCGGGAGCGGATCGAGCTCGCCGGCGGCGGGACCGGCAGCCGCCGGGTCGACCACCACGACCGGGGCGTCCGGGGACCCGGGCACGCCGTCGGACAGCAGCGCCCCCGCCGCGCCGGCGCCGACCGGCACGGCCTCGGACGCCAGCTCGTCCTCGGCCACCACGCCCTCGCCGTCGCACACCACGAAGACGTCGGCGTCGAAGACCTCGTCGTCCTCGCACCCGTCGACGCCGAGCAGCTCGTCGATGGCGTCGCGGCCGAGCAGCGCGCCGTCGACCACGGCCACCACCTCGGTTTCGGCGGCGCCGCCGCCGCCGAGCACGCCGTCGCCGACGTTCACGAGCCTGGGACCGGGCTCCCCCAACGGCCCAGCGATCTCGCAATTGCAACAAAACCTCAAGAATTGGCAGAAAAGCACTTGGGGTTGGTCGAATGTGAAGGTGAGCGGCGCCTGGGACCAGGCCACCACCAACGCGGTCGAGGCCTTCCAGGACAACAATCCCGGCACCAGCCCGCCCGACCCCTACGGCACTTACGGCCCGGCGACCGACAAGGCGTTGCAGCAGGCCGTGGGCTGATAGCCGGATTCGGGCCCCGGGACGAACATCAGAGTGATAGCGTCGGTGATCGCCCGAAGTCGCGCCACGCCACGAAGGACGTTACGGAGGCAGAGATGTCCGCACCGCAGCAGCCTTTGGAGCCCGACTTACCCGGGATACCAGTGCGGTCGCAGCGCGCAGCGGACAGGCTCCGCCACGAGCCCGCGACCGGCACCGAATCCCCGCGAGAGCAGACCGAAGCCGGCGCCACCCGGCCCCGGCCCGCGAACGGAGGAGTTCAGCGTGGCTGAGACGAACGGAGGCCGCCGACCGGCCCCGAGACAGACGCGCGCCGTGCCCGGCCGAGACCGGGGCACGAGCGCGCCGCACACCGAGGCCAACCTGCCGATGACGCAGCCGCGCGTGCCGGATCCGTCCTGGCTGCCCGGTGCGGGACAGGGACTTGGGCAGGGACCGGGACCCCGCTCGGGATCGGGACCGGCTGCCGGGTACGGACAGCAGCCGGCTGGTCGCGGGCAGCAGGCGGGGATGGGGCAGGGTGCGCAGCATCCGTCGTTCCAGCCGCGACCGAGTGCCGCGCCGCAGCAAGCCGCCGCCGGACAGCATCCCTCGTTCCAGCCGCGACCAGCTCAGCCGCACCCTTCCTTCCAGCCTCGGCCTAATGCGCCGCAGTCCGGAGCGCCGGGTGCCGCACCGCAGCAGCCCGCCGCAGCGCAGCATCCCTCGTTCCAGCCGCGACCGGCTCAGCCGCATCCTTCGTTCCAGCCTCGGCCGGCCCAGCCGCAGCCCACAGCGCCCACCGGCCAGCATCCGTCCTTCCAGCCTCGCCCGGCTCAGCCGCAGCCCGCGACGCCGACCGGCCAGCAGCACCCGTCCTTCCAGGCACGCCCGGCTGCTCCTGCCGCTCCGTCTTTTCCGGCTTCTCCGGCCACTCCCGCCGGCCAGAGCGCTCTCCCCCAGCGCCAGTCCACGACCCCCGCTGCCCAGCGTGCCGAGGGCCTGACCCGCGACCTGCGTGCCCCGGCTCCGTCCCGGCGTCCGGAGCCCGAGTGGTTCCGGGCCGCCGAGGAGCGCCGAATAGCCGGCTCCGACTCCCGGCTGCCGGAGCGCCGCACCGAGGTCACGCGCTTGTCCGAGCGGGCGACCGGCCGGGATCTGATCCAGCGTCCGGCCGATGAGACCGCGGTGATGCCGGCCTCGTCGGGGCCCGGGTCCGGGTCTGGGTTCTTCGGCGGCGGCGATGACGACGACCTGCCCCCGTTCGACCGCGGCGGCAACTCCGGCGGCCGGCACAGGGGCCCGCGGCGTCCCGCCTTCCGGGCCGCCGTGCCGATCGCCGCGGTGCTCGCGGCCGGCGGCGGCGCGCTCGGGCTGGTGCACGCGGTGTCCTCCGGGGCCCCCGGCTCCGCGGTGGACATGTCCTCGGGGAGCAACGGGTCGACGATCACCACCGATCTGAGCAATGCCCCCTCCGACGGCTCCACCGGGGCCAACCCCGGTGCCAGCTCCGATCCGGCGACCTCGCCGCTGGACGCGACCACCTCCGGCGGCGGCACGCTCACCGGGCTCAACCCCGGCCAGCAGACCAGCGCCCCCGGCTCGCGCAGCACGGCGCCCAGCACGTCGACCACAGCCGGCGGCACCTCCTCCGCGCCCGGCACCCCGCTCACCTCCGCGCCCGGACTGCCGTCGAACAGCCCGGTCTCGAGCACCCAGCCGGGCACCCCGGCCACCAGCCCGGTCTCCAGCGCACCCAGCACCCCGGGCGGCCCGACCAGCACGTCGACGGACCCCAGCACCCCGGCCCCGCCGACCTCGTCGCTGCCGAACACCCCGGTCTCGAGCACCCCCGGCACCCCGGGCACGCCGACCACTCCGACGCCGACCACCCCGACGACGCCGACCCCCACCACCCCCGCGCCCACGCCCAGCTCCTCGGCCCCCAGCACCCCGGACCCGAGCACGCCGCAGATCTCCCCCAGCGCGGGCACCCTGCAGGCCGGCGACACCGGCCCGAACGTCTCCGTCCTGCAGACCCTCCTGGACCGCCTCGGCACCCCCACCTGGGTCCCGGTGACCGGGGTCTACGACACCCGCACCACCGAAGCCGTCGCCTACGTCCAGAACATGCTCAACATCACCACCGACCCGCGCGGCGTCTGCGGCCCGACCACCGCCGCGGCGATCAACACGCTGGCCGCTCACTGAGGCCGACGCGGACGCCGACGCCGAAAGGTCGCGCCGGGACCGGGAAACTCCCGGCGCGACCATAAATCAGGGCACGATGAGCGGGCCTTGGCCGGCCGCACCCTGGCGAGCAGGTTCAGCCAACCGGGCTTTGCCACGCATTCAAGGCCGCGCCAGCCCCAGCCGAGCACGCCCCGCCGATCAAGCATCACCAGTCAAGCCCCGGCGAGCCCCGGCGAGCAAGCCGGGCCGGGCACAAGCCGCCGACCTGGCCTTGCCGATCGCGCCGCCCCCGCCCCGGGCCCAATCAGCTCTCAGCAATCCGGCCCATAAAGCCGGTAGTACCGTTCCACCAACCCGCTCTCGGTGATCGACGCATCCGTCCGCCCCACATCCCGCCCGGCCGGGAACCCGTGCCCGGGCCGCGCCAGCGTGCACGCGCCCCAGGCCAGCACCGCCATCGTCAAGTCCGACTGCCGGGCCGGCGCCCGGTCGCCGCGCGGCGTGCACACCCGCAGCCCGTCGGCCAGTACCGTGACCGGTCCGTTCGGCAGCGTGTAGCAGACGCCCACGCGTGCCACCTCGTCGATCCGCTCGGCGCGCTCGGCCAGGCCCGGCAGGTCGATCTCGGTGCCGCGTCCCGACACGCTCGCGACGAAACAGTCCCCCGGCAGGAAGTCCAGGTCTTCGCCGCCGAGGCCGGTGCGGCCGGTCGCGGACACGATCAGTGCAGGGCGGTGGCCATCGAGCAGCGCCCCGAGGTCCGGTGCGGTCAGGAATCCGGCCTCGTGCGCCGCCACCAGCTTGCGCCACTCCGTGTCGTACACCGCGACCCGCATCCGCTGGCCGCGCAGCACCGCCGCCACCTGTGCGCCGACCGTGCCGTAGCCGATGACCAGCGCGGGCGCTCCGTCGAAGGATTCCCCCGGCAGCAGGTCGCGGATCGAG
The DNA here is from genome assembly GCF_041260665.1 of Catenulispora sp. GP43. Classification (NCBI taxonomy): domain Bacteria; kingdom Bacillati; phylum Actinomycetota; class Actinomycetes; order Catenulisporales; family Catenulisporaceae; genus Catenulispora; species Catenulispora sp. GP43. The sequence goes on from NZ_JBGCCT010000024.1 coordinate 142,042, forward strand.
CGCACCGCGGACTCGGCGATCCAGTGCGCCTCGATGCCGCGCTTCACCGCGCTGCGGGCCGCGCTGAACACCGGCAAGGGCACCGGTGCCGGGCGATCGCCGTCAGCGTCGCCATCGCCGTCGCCGTCAGTGTCTTCGCACTCTCCGATACCCGGCAACGACTGCTCGACCAGCCCCTGGAAGCGGGGCAGCAGGTCCGGCGCGAGCTTCGTCAGCGCCGCCAGCACCTGCCCGCCGTCGCCGATCACCACGCTCGGTTCGGCGACCCTCGCCGCGTGCAGCCGCACCGCGATCTCCGCATCCGACGCCGGCAGCACCGCGATGCCGAGCGCGGCCAGGTGCGCCTCCACCCGCTGCCGGAGTTTGTACGGGTAGTCCTTCTTCAGGACCGTCATCGCCTCCGGCCGCGCGCCGAGCGCGATCAGCGTCTGGGCCTGCACCACCAGGTCCGACAGCAGGTGCCCGACCAGCACCACCCCGCAGCGGCCGAGCGGCTTGTCCGGGACCTGTTCCGGCAGTCCGGCCAGCAGCGGCAGCTGCTTGGCGAAGGCCTCGGTCTCGAAGGCGGTGAACGGTACGCCTTCCAGACAGCCCAGGGCCCGCGCCGCGTCCGCTTCGCTGAGGTCCGCACAGTTCAGCAACGTCGCGGACAGCACCAGCTGCGCGTTGCCCCGATCGCGGGGACGGCACGCCGGGGCGATGGCGATCAGCATGCTGCCATGCCCGCCATCCCTGCCGTCTCCGCCGGACCCGCCGGACCCGCCGGACCCGCTGGCCCCGCCATCCCCGCCATCCCCGCCGGCCCCCAGCGGGACCAGCCAAGCCCCCGGCCCGAGCCGGTGCCGCCGCGCCGCGGCCGGGAACGCCGCCTCGATCCGGTCCAGCACCTCGGCCAGCACCAGGCGGCCCTGTTCGGCGGTGCCCTGGAGCTCGGTGATCGCGGTCGCGGGTCCCCGGTGGTGCGTGTCCATCACAGCCCACGTATACCAGGTTGCTGAGGAATGACCGTTTCGCCACGCGCTCGTCCACGACTAGTCATGCATACGACGAAGCCCTGGCAGACGGCTGTGCGTCGCGTCACACAGCGGACCGCTGTCAGGAACGTGGACACAGCCGTCCCATTCCGTGAGCGAGAATGAGGAGATGACCACCGGCACGACTGACGACCTCACCCCCGCGCAACGTGCGGCCGCGGTCCGGCGCCTGGAGAAGGCGATCGGCTCGCTGGCCGGGGTGGCCATCCAGCGGATGGAAGAGCGCCTGGCCTGGTACCGGGCCATGCCGCCGGACAACCGCTCCTGGATCGGCCTGGTCGTGCAGGCCGGTATCGCGGCCTTCGTCGAGTGGTTCCGCAACCCGCAGGACCGCACCGCGATCAGTGCCGACGTCTTCGGCACCGCCCCGCGCGAGCTGACCCGCTCGGTGACGCTGCGCCAGACCGTCGAGCTGGTCCGCACCACCATAGAGGTGGTCGAGGAGGGCATCGGCCAGATCGCGCAGGGTCCGGCGGAGCAGGCGGCGCTGCGCGAGGGCATGCTGCGCTACTCCCGCGAGATCGCCTTCGCCGCCGCGCAGGTCTACGCGCAGGCCGCGGAGCTGCGCGGGGCGTGGGACGCGCGGCTGGAGGCGCTGGTCGTGGACGAGCTGATGCGCGGCGACGTGCTGGACGACACGGTGCGCTCCCGGGCCGCCGCGCTGGGCTGGGACAGCGCCTCGGGCCTGGTGGTCGTGGTCGGCACCACCCCGAAGCCGCTGGACAACCGGGAGAACGTCCGGCAGCACACCGCGCTGGTCGCCGACGCCGTGCACCGCGCCGCGCGCCGGGCCCGGCTGACCGTGCTCACCGGCGTGCAGTCGGACCGGCTGGTGGTGATCATCGGCGGCGCCGAGGATCCGCTGACCGCGACCCGCGCGCTGGCCAACGAGTTCGGGCCGGGACCGCTGGTGATCGGCCCCGTTGTCGAAGACCTCCTGTCGGCGGGCATTTCCGCCCAAGCCGCCCTGTCCGCGGTGCGGGCCGCCGGCGCCTGGCCGGACGCCCCGCGCCCGGTGCTGGCCGCCGAACTGCTGCCCGAGCGCGCCCTGGCCGGCGACGAGGCGGCGAAGGCCCAACTGGTCACCGAGGTCTACCGGCCTTTGGAGTCCGCGGGCGCGGCTCTGCTGGAAACCGTCTCGGCCTATCTGGAACAGGCCGCTTCCCTGGAGAGCGCCGCCCGGATGCTGTTCGTTCATCCCAACACGGTGCGGTACCGGCTGAAAAGGGTGAGCGAACTCACAGGGCTCAACCCCGCGCAGCCGCGCGCGGCGTTCACCCTCCATATGGCGCTGGCCTTGGGAAGGCTGGCGGGGCCCGCGAACCCTTTGTAGGAAACCTCCAAGATCCAGACCAAGATCTTCGTCCGCCCCGCTAAAGGCAATCTCGAGGTTGACGAACGAGAGTGAATGACGTGCTAGTTCTCGTCGCGCCGGGCCAGGGTGCCCAGTCCCCCGGATTCCTCACCCCGTGGCTCGAAGTCCCGGGTTTCGCCGACCGGCTGACCTGGTGGTCCGCCGTGTCCGGCCTGGACCTGGTGCACTACGGCACCGAGGCCGACGCCGACACCATCAAGGACACCGCGGTCGCGCAGCCGCTGCTGGTCGCCGCGGGCATCGCCTCGGCGCTGGCGCTGTTCCCGCACCCGGCCGACGCCTTCAAGATGGTCGGCGCGGCCGGCGGCCACTCGGTCGGCGAGATCACCGCGGCCGCCGGCAGCGGCGTGATCAGCGCCGAGGCCGCCATGGTCTTCGTCCGCGAGCGCGGCCGGCTGATGGCCCAGGCCGCCGCCGTCACCCCGACCGGCATGACCGCCGTGCTCGGCGGCGAGCGCGACGAGGTGCTGGCCAAGATCGCCGAGCACCACCTGATCCCGGCCAACAACAACGGCGCCGGGCAGATCGTGGCCGCCGGCACGCTGGAGGACCTGGCCCGGTTCCAGGACGACGCCCCGGCCGGAGGCCGCCTGCGGCCGCTGAGCGTCGCCGGCGCCTTCCACACCCAGCACATGGGCTCGGCCGTCGAGCAGCTCTCCACGCTGGCCAGGGGCATCACCACCCGCGACCCGCGCACCCGCCTGGTGTCCAACGCCGACGGCGCGGTCGTGCACGACGGCCGCGAGGTGCTGCGCCGCCTGGTCGCGCAGGTGTCGAACCCGGTGCGCTGGGACCTGTGCATGGATACCTTCGGCGAACTCGGGGTAACCGGAATCCTCGAGGTGCCGCCGGCCGGAACCCTGACGGGCCTGGCCAAGCGTGCCCTCAAGGGCGTGGAGACCTTCGCCTTGAAGACGCCGGACGACCTGGACGCCGCGCGCGAGTTCGTCGCCAAGCACGCCGAGCCCGCCGAGGCCAACGAACTGGACGCCGCCCCGACCTGGCGCCTGGTGATCGCTCCGCACGGCGGGACGGTGCGCCGCGGCGCGGTCCAGGCCGGAGACAAGCTCGCGCCGGACACCGCCGTGGCGACCGTGGTCGCGCGCGGTGCCGAGCACGAGATCACGGTGCGGCACGAGGGCCAGGTCCTCGAGTGGCTCGTGGAGGACGGGGATCCGGTCGCGCCGGGGCAGCCGCTCCTGCGCGTCCATCCGACAGGCTCGCTCGCTTAGGGCCCGTCCCAGGCCAGTCCCGGCCGGCCCGACAGTCGAAAAGAGGGGATCCGATCATGGCAACCATCAGGGAGAAGCAGGGCGCGGCGCACACCCGCATCATGGGTGTCGGCGGCTACGTGCCCAGCCGCGTCGTCGACAACGAAGAGGTCTGCACCTGGATAGACTCCTCCGACGAGTGGATCCGGACGCGCTCGGGCATCGCCGAGCGCCGCTGGGCCACGCCGGAGGAGACCGTCCTGGAGATGGCCGTCGAGGCCTCCGGCAAGGCGCTGGCCGCCGCCGGGATCTCCGGGGACCAGGTCGGCGCGATCATCGTCGCCACGGTGTCGCACTTCCACCAGACCCCCGCCCTGGCCTGCCTGGTCGCCGACCGGATCGGCACCAACGGCGCGGCCTACGACATCTCGGCCGGCTGCGCGGGCTTCTGCTACGGCGTGGCGCAGGCCTCGGACATGGTCAAGGCCGGCACCGCCGAGTACGTGCTGGTGATCGGCGTGGAGCGGCTCAGCGACCTGACCGACATCCACGACCGCGGCACCGCCTTCATCTTCGGCGACGGCGCCGGCGCGGTGGTGATAGGCCCGTCCGACACCCCCGGCATCGGCCCGGTGGTGTGGGGCTCGGAGGGCGACAAGTACGGCACCATCACCCAGACCTTCCCCTGGGGCGAGGCGCCCGAGCCCGACGAGGAGGGCGGCGAGGTCCGCGGCCCGTTCCTGCAGATGGAGGGCCAGGCCGTCTTCCGCTGGGCCTCCTACCAGATGGCCGAGGTGTCGCTGAAGGCGCTGGCCGAGGCCGGCATCACCGCCGGCGACCTGGACGCCTTCATCCCGCACCAGGCCAACATGCGCATCACCGACCGGCTGGTGAAGGTCCTGGACCTGCCCGAGCACGTGCCGGTCGCGCGCACCATCGCCGAGTTCGGCAACAACTCCGCGGCCACCATCCCGCTGGCCATGGAGCGCATGCTCTCCGACGGCTCCGCGCCGCACGGCGGCCTGGCCCTGCTCATCGGGTTCGGGGCGGGTCTGGTGTACGCGGCGCAGGTCGTTAGTCTCCCCTAGGGCTTCGCGGACACGCGGATCCCACCACCCAATGAAGAGAAAACAACGAAGGAGCGCCACACAATGGCTCTGACCCAGGAAGAGATCCTCTCGGACCTCGCCGAGATCGTCGAAGAGGTCGCCGGCGTCGACGCCGCCGACGTGCAGATGGACAAGTCGTTCACCGGCGACCTGGACGTCGACTCGCTGACCATGGTCGAGGTCGTCGTGGCCGCCGAGGAGAAGTTCGGCGTCAAGATCCCGGACGACGCGGTCAAGGACCTGTCCACCGTCGGCGACGCCGTCGGCTACATCCAGAAGAACCAGGCCTGAGCCACGCGCCAGGCGTGATGCTTCACCGCAGTACCCGCAATGCCAGCAGGACCTGAAGTACCAGCGGTACCCGAAGTAGCGCACAACGGTCGTCCGGCCGGCAGAACCCGTGGAACCAGAGATAGAAGGTAAGGCTCGTGACTGCTCGCAAGTCTGTTGTCGTCACCGGGGTCGGTGCGACCACGCCGCTCGGCGGGGACGCCGCCTCGTTCTGGGACGGGCTGCTGGCCGGACGCTCCGGGGTGCGCGATCTGACCGAGGACTGGGCCGAGCAGCTGCCGGTGCGCTTCGCCGCCCGGGTCGCCGTCGAGCCCTCGGCGCACCTGAAGCCGGTCGAGATGCGGCGCCTGGACCGCTCGGCGCAGTTCGCGCTGATCGCCGCCCGCGAGGCCTGGAAGGACGCCGGCTTCGACGGCAAGTTCGCCGAGCCGAACCGGCTGGGCGTCATGGTCGGCTCGGGCATCGGCGGCGTCACCACGCTGCTGAGCGCCTACGACGACCTGCTCAACAAGGGCCCCCGCGCGGTCGGCCCGCGCACCGTCCCCATGCTCATGCCGAACTCCCCGGCGGCTTACGTCGGCCTGGAGTTCGACGCCCGCGCCGGCGTGCACGCGCCGGTGTCGGCCTGCGCCACCGGCGCCGAGGCCGTCGGCCACGCCATCGAGATGATCCGCTCCGGCCGCGCCGACGTGGTGGTGGCCGGCGGCACCGAGGCGGCCATCCACCCGCTGCCGATCGCGGCCTTCGCCAACATGATGGCGATGTCCAAGCGCAACGACGATCCGCAGCACGCCTCCCGGCCCTTCGACGTCAGCCGCGACGGCTTCGTGCTCGGCGAGGGTGCCGGCATCCTGGTCCTGGAGTCGGCCGAGCACGCCGCCGCGCGCGGGGCCCGGGTCTACGCCGAGGCCGCCGGCGTCGGCTTCTCCGCCGACTCCCACGACATCGCCCAGCCCGAGCCCGACGGCCGCGGCGTGGCCGAGGCGCTGGCCTTCGCGCTGGAGGACGCCGACCTGTCGGCCGGCGACGTCAAGCACCTGAACGCGCACGCCACCAGCACCCCGCGCGGCGACCTGGCCGAGATCATGGCCTTCCGCAAGATCCTGGGCTCGGCCGCCGAGGACGTCGCCATCTCGGCCACCAAGTCGATGCACGGGCACCTGCTCGGCGGCACCGGCGCCATCGAGTCGGTGGCCACGGTCCTGGCCCTGCACCACCGCCAGGCCCCGCCGACGATCAACATCGAGACCCTGGACCCCGAGGTCACCCTGGACATCGTCCGCGACAAGCCGCGGGCGCTGCCCGAGGGCCAGATCGCGGCGCTCAACGACTCCTTCGGGTTCGGCGGGCACAACGTGGTCGTGGCCTTCCGGTCCGTCTGAGAACGGCAGGCACAACGATGTCAGTGACACAGACAACGGCGGCGCCGGCCATTCCGGCGCCTGCCAAGCCCTCCCGGGCGGACGACCCCCGCAACCCGGTCACCCGCCTGGAGCGGCTGTTCGACGCCGGCACCACGGAGCTCCTGACACCGGTCGACGACTCCGGCTTCCTGGCCGCGGCGGGCCTGATCGACGGGGTCCGCACCGTCGCCTACGCCTCGGACGCGACCATCCAGGCCGGAGCCATGGGCGCCACCGGCTGCCAGGTCATCCTGACCGCCTACGAGCACGCCCTGGCCGCCGGCAGCCCGATCGTCGCGCTCTTCCACTCCTCCGGGGCCCGGCTGCAGGAGGGCGTGGCCTCGCTGCACGCGGTGGGCCAGGTCTTCGCGGCCATGACCCGGGCCAGCGGCAAGATCCCGCAGATCTCCGTGGTCCTGGGACCGGCGGCCGGCGGCGCGGCCTACGGCCCGGCGCTGACCGACATCGTGATCCTGGGCCCGGCCGGCCGCATCTTCGTCACCGGCCCGGACGTGGTCCGCTCGGTCACCGGCGAGGACGTGGACGCGCTGCGCCTGGGCGGCCCCGAGCCGCACGGCCGGCGCTCCGGCGTGGTGCACGTGGTGGCCGACACCGACGACGCGGCGTACTCCAGCGCCCGCAAGCTGGCCGCGCTGCTGGGCGACCAGGGCACCCTGGACGTCGCGGCGGTCGAGGACCGCGACCTGGCGCACCTGCTCCCGGCCTCCCCGAAGCGCGCCTACGACGTCCACCCGCTGGTGAACGCGGTCTTCGACAAGGCCGGCGTGGAGCTGCACCCGAAGTGGGCGCCGAACGTGGTGACGGCCCTGGGGCGCTTCGGCGGCCGCACGGTCGGCGTCATCGCGAACAACCCGCTGCGCCTGGGCGGCTGCCTGGACTCGGCCTCGGCGGAGAAGGCGGCACGCTTCGTCCGCATGTGCGACGCCTTCGGCGTCCCGCTGATCGTCCTGGTGGACGTCCCGGGCTACCTGCCCGGCGTCGGCCAGGAGTGGGACGGCGTGGTCCGCCGCGGCGCCAAGCTCCTGCACGCCTTCGCCGAGTGCGTGGTCCCGCGCGTCACCCTGGTGACCCGCAAGACCTACGGCGGCGCCTACATCGCGATGAACTCCCGCGCCCTGGGCGCCACCAAGGTCTACGCCTGGCCCACCGCCGAAGTCGCGGTCATGGGCGCGGTGGCCGCGGTCCGCATCATCCACCGCCGCAAACTCGCCGAGGTCAGCGACGACATCAGGGCCCAGATGGAGCAGGAACTCGCCGCGGAGCACGAACTGGTCTCCGGCGGCGTCCAGCGCGCCATCGAGATCGGCGTGGTCGACGAGGTCGTGGAACCGGGCGCTTCGCGCAGCGCGATCGCGGCGGCCATCGCCGCGGCGCCGGGCGGGCTCGGCGGGGGTGTGCTGGTGCGCGGGCAGCATGGGAACATCCCGCTGTAGCTGTTGTAGGGTCAGCCCTCGGCTTCGCGCTCTCGCGCTGGTCGAGGGCTGATTCGTTTCGGGGGTGTTTGTGGGGGGACAGCCGGACGCCATCAGGATCGACTCCGCGCGCGGGATCCTGATGAGTGCGCGTGGCGCGGTCAACGACAAAACGGTGAACGCCGCGCGGATCATGGCGCAGGCCTTTCCGGACTCGTACACGACGCAGCTGGTCGAAAAGCTCCTGCGCCATTCCCATTTCTTCCGCGACCACCCCGATCTCCAGCTGCCGCTCCTGGAAGAGGCCGTGGACGCCGCCCGGCGGATCAAGGAGACCGAGCCCACGTGGCCCGGATTGGTGATCAACGCCATCAGTCGCCACGCCGCGTGGCTCCAGGCCCAGGGCCGGTGGCCCGAGGCCATGGACGTCTTCGCAGAGCTGGAACGCTATCGCGGCCTGCAGTCGAGACTGGAGCGGCATCCAGGCTCCCGAATCGACACCGACCTGGACGGGTGGGCCACGGCCCTGGAGGAATCGGGGCGGCGCGCGGAAGCCGTCGAGCTCTGGTACGAGGCGTTCGAGTTCGAGCGGACGCTGAGCTATTCGGCGGGCCTGCCCTGGACGGTCCTCGCTCTGACAGACGCACTCGAAGCGCTGGGACGCTTCGACGAGGCGGTGGCGGTCTTCTCCGTGCTTCTCGAAAGCAGGTCCGAGCGCCGCCCGGACCCGTGCGGTCTGGTCCATCTGGCCCGCATCCACCAGGTTGCGGGGAACCATGACGCCCGGATCGCCACGATGCACCAAGCCGCCGCGGCTCTCTCAAACCTGCCGGAGCACGGCGATGACGGGCGGGTTCTGTCGTTCCGAGGTTTCTACTTCAAGCACTTCCTCGTCTGCTCGACCCGAGCCGACGAGCCACAGCGCAGTACCGGCGAGCCCGACCACTCCTACGGCAGCTACTGGTGGTCACCCGGTCTGCGTCTCCGCTTCCATGCCGAAGCCGAGCGTCTCCTCGCCGAGGCCTCCGCGCTGCCCCACGGTCCGGATCGCGTGATCCGCCATCGCCGTGCCCTGGTCAGGCTCGCCTCCGCGCTCATGGAGTACCGCACCCGCCACCGCCTGGCAGAACCCTTCGACGAAGGTGTGTACCTCGCCGAGCAGGCCGCGCGAGGCGGATCAGAGGCCGCCCCGGAACTGCTGGCCCGCGCCTTGCTGGACCGCGCGCAGTACCGGGCGACCTGTCAGGATTTCGCAGGGGCCACCGCCGACTTCGGGGCGGCCCTGGACCTCGTCGAGCGGTGAGGCTCACCCCACGCAGGGCCCGTCGCACTTCACCGGGAACGTCTTCACATGCTCCAGCAACGCGTCGAGCTCACACGTAGCCAGGCAGATCCCCTGATCCCCGCTCCCGTAATACAAGTGCACCACCCCGTCGATGACGAGCGCGCCGGCGGGGAACGTCACCCGGTTCACGATCCCGGTCAGCTCCGACTCGGTCTGCGGCGTCAGGAGCGGGGCGGGCGTGCGCGCGATCACCTTCCAGGGCTCTGCCAGGTCCAGCAGCGCTGCGCTGATCTGCCACTCCGGCTCCTCCTCGCTGTCGGAGTTGCAGTAGAAGAACAGCCAGCCGTCCTCGGTGCGGATCGGCGGGGCGCCGAGTTCCGGGCCGCGGCGGACGCGCTTCTTCACCAGTTCGGCGCGGTCGCCGGGGATCAGGACCGCCGAGGTGTCGTAGTCGCCGACCGCGGCGGCGACGTGACCGGGCGGCGGGTTCTTCACCGCGTCCAGGTCGTCGAAGACCGTGTGCAGGATCGCCGCGCCGGGGGTGTCGGAGCACCAGGTGAAGTACCAGACGTACTTGCCGTCGATCGGCTCGGGCAGCAGTGTCGCGGCCTTCGACGGCGCCCCCTGCGGGCCGACGACGCCGTGCTTGGTGACGGTCTCGGCGCGCAGGTCGGGCGTGGTCGCCAGAGCGATGCGGACCTTGATGTCCGGCGGCGTGCCCTCGACGGCGGTGTAGTAGATGTAGTACTCGCCGTCGAGGAACACCACGCGCGGGTCCTCGCAGCCCAGGCCCTGCTCGTAGGGCTGGTCCGGGGCGATCAGCGGCTCAGGGCGGCGCACGAAGGTCACGCCGTCGGTGCTGTCGGCGATGCCGATGGAGGACACGTACTCCCCCGCCGTACTGAAGCTCACTCCGTTGGTGGCGCGGTACAGCATGTGGATGACACCGTCCGCGCCTCGGACGACCGTGCCGTTGAGCACCGAGCCGGCCTCCCAGGGCTGGTCGGGGTTGCGGCGCAGGATCGGGTTGGCGGGATGCCGCTTCATCAACATGCAGTCATCCTGCCGTAGAAGCTAGCCCTCAAGCAGGACCCTGCCATAGTTCGCCATCGACCGGTTGTAGCGCGGCAGGTGCTTGGCCAGGGCGACCAGCACCAGCGACAGCCCCTCGCGGTCGCGGCCGAGGGTCGACAGGCACAGCGCGATCGTGCAGTCCAGCGCGTCAGACAGGTGGTCCTCGCCGCCGGTCTCCTTCTCATCGAGCAGCGTCGCCAGCGCGTCCTCGACCCGCCCGATGTTCCGCAGCGAGCTCGACATCTGGATGACGGCCCGCCGCCGGTTCTCCCCGGTCAATCCGCCGATCTTCAGTGCCTCGGCATACATCGGCACGGCGAGATCCGAGTGGCCCCAGCTGTCGCGCGCGGATCCCCGGTGGAAGATCGCGTCGGCGTCGCCCTCGGGCAGCTCGGCGGCCAGCGCGTCGACCTCGGCGAGGAACTTCTCCTCGTCGTAGTCGTCGATCGCGGCGAACAGGGCGGCGACACGGCGGTTGACGTCGGCCTTCAGGTCGGCGGTCATGGGAATTCCCCTCCAGGTGAGAATGATCTGCCTTGCGGGGAAGATCTTGCCGAGACGCTACGATCATCGAAAGTCTTTCGGCCACCGCCGAAGGACTCAGCGTCCCCGGAAGGCCCCCAGATGGCCATCAGCCTCGGCTTCGGCCCCGCCGACCTGGCCCGATGCCGGTTCGCGGTCTCGCCGGCCTTCGAGACCCTGTCCGCGATCCGCGACGCGACCGGCTCCCAGGGCCCCGGCGCGCACGCCCGCTGGCTGGACAGCGTCCGCGCGGCGCTGCCCGGCCTCGGCCTGGAGCCGATCGTCCTGCTCCAGCCCCGCCGCGGCTACACCCCCGACTTCCTCGCGCCGCCGCCGACCGCCCCGGTCGGCGACTTCGACGCCGAGCTGACCCGGATCGCCGCCACCCCGGCGCCGGTCGTGCGCCGCGAGATCGAGCTGGCGCTCCGCTACACCCCCGGCGGCCGCGACACCCCGGCCGGCCGGCTGCTGCTCGGCGACCCCGCCGAGGTCCTCAGCCTGCTGACGCAGCTGATCCGGGGCGCCTGGGACGCGCTGGTCGCCCCGCGCTGGCCGCGGATCCGGGCCCTGCTGGAGGCCGACGTCGCCCACCAGAGCCGCCGCCTGGCCGCCGGCGGCCTGGACGCCCTTTTCGCCGACCTGCACCCGACCGTGCACTGGACCGGCGACACCCTGATCCGCGACCCGGGGGGCGACGAGCACCACGACCTCGACGGCCGCGGCCTGATCCTGATGCCCAGCGTGTTCAAGTGGGACGAGGTCGTCGTCATCACCGATGCCCCCTGGCAGCCGACCCTCATCTACCCGGCGCGCGGCCTGGGCAACGCCTTCGAGCCCCGGCGCGGCACCACGGCGGCGGCCCTGACCAAGCTGGTCGGCCGCACCCGCGCGCACCTGCTCACCGGCCTGGAGGAACCGGAGTCCACCAGCCGCCTGGCGCACCGGCACGCGCTCGCCCTCGGCACCGTCTCGGAGCACCTGTCGGTGCTGCGCGAGGCGGGCATGGTCGTCGGCGAGCGGCACCGGCACGAGATCCGGTACCGGCGCACCGACCTGGGCGACCGGGTGGTGCGGGGGCACTAACGGCGACGGCTTCCCCCGACAGCCGGAGGTCTGCCAAGGCATAGCCTCGCGCCAGCAATCGCTCGTAGAACCCGGCGACTCCAGCGTGCCGAGGCAACCCGGCACTACAGCTTTCTTGCGGCATTTCTCGCGGCAGTTTTCACCAGCCGCCGGCTGCCAGCTCCCGGGTGACCTCCAGGAAAGCCGCCAGCGCCAGCGCCGGCTCGCCGCCGCCCCACACCACCCCGACCCGCCATCGTGCCGCCTCGTGGTCGATCGGCACCCAGCGGATCCGCTCGGGCGCCACCACGACCGGCGCCCGGGCCGACACCAGCGCGACTCCGACGCCCGCCGCGACCAGCGCCATCACCGTCTGCAGGTCGTTCGCCCGCTGCAACACCCGCGGCTTGATCCCCTCGGCGGCCAGATAGCACTGGACCTGGTCGACGAACCCGGGGCCCTTGGTCTGCACCAGCTCGACCATGCCGTACCGCTTGATCAGCTCCCGCACTCCCGGCTCGGTGTCGACGGTGCCCGGGACGGCCAGCATCAGCCGGTCGGCGCCGAGTTCGAGCACGGACAGGTCCGGCTCCACCGGCAGCCGCACGAACCCGGCGTCCAACTGCCCGCGCCGCAGCCGCTCCAGCTGGATCGCGGTGGCCATGTCGTCCAGCGTCACGCCGACGTCCGGGTGCCGGCGCCGGAACTCGGCGACCGCCCGGGGCGCGATGTCGATCGTCGACAGCCCGAAGCCCAGCGCCAGCCGTCCGGCGCCGCCCGCGGTCAGGCGCTTGGCCCGCAGCTCGAAGGCGTCCAGGCGCTCCACGGCCTCGCGCGCGTCGGGCAGCAGGGTCCGGCCCAGCGGCGTGAGCCGGGCGCCCAGGCGTCCGCGCCGGAACACCGCGCCGCCGATCCGCGCCTCCAGGGCCTGGATCTGCTTGGTCAGCGCCGGCTGGGTGACGGCCAGGGCCCGGGCCGCCGCGCCGAACGTGCCGTGGTCGGCGACCGCGACGAATGCCCGCACCAGCCGGTCTTCCATTCCCTCAGCTTATCGACAGCGCCTCGACATTCATTGGACTCATCGAACAGGCGGCGCTTGCATGGACCGCATGATGCTTCGCGCCGCCACCGTCCAGTTCGAGCCGCGTCCCGGCGCCAAGGAGTACAACCTGGCCCGGATCGAGCACTTCGCCCGGGCCGCCGCGGCCGACGCGGTCCAGCTCGTGGCGTTCCCGGAGATGGCCCTGCTGGGCTACTGGCACCTGACCAAGCGCGACGCCGCCTACCTGCACTCAGTCGCCGAGCCCGACGACGGCCCGGCAGTCGCCCGGATCAGCGCCCTGGCCGCCGAGCTGCACCTGGGCATCGGCTTCGGGCTGCTCACCGAGCGCGACGGCTGGCTGTTCAACGCCTACGCCGTCTGCCTGCCGGACGGCACCGTGCACCTGCACCGCAAGCTGCACGCCTTCGAGCACGAGACGATCTCCTCCGGCGGCCGCTACACGGTGTTCGACACGCCGTGGGACGTCCGGGTCGGGGTCCTGATCTGCTACGACAACAACCTGGTCGAGAACGTCCGCGCCACCGCGCTGCTCGGCGCGCAGATCCTGCTGGCCCCGCACCAGACCGGCGGCACGAACTCGGTGAGCCCGCACGGCATGAAGCCCATCCCGCTGAGCGTCTGGGAGAACCGGCACGCCGACCCGGCCGCCGTCCAGGACGCCTTCCGCGGCCCGAACGGCCGGGAGTGGCTGCTGCGCTGGCTGCCGTCCCGGGCCCACGACAACGGCCTGTTCGTGGTCTTCAGCAACGGAGTGGGCCGGGACGACGACGAGGTCCGCACCGGCAACGCGATGATCATCGACCCCTACGGCCGGATCCTGGCCGAGTCCTGGGCCACCGCCGACGCCATGGTCACCGCCGACCTGGACCTGGACCTGGTCCCGGACGCGACCGGCCGGCGCTGGCTGCGGGCCCGGCGCCCGGAGCTGTACCGGCCGCTGACGGCGGAGTACGGGAACGAGGTCGACGCGCGGACGGCGCGGTTCAGCTGAGCACACCAGCTGAACCGGGCGCCGCGGATCACCTGATCCGATCATCGGCTATCTGCCGCCGGTCATCGGTCATCGGTCATCGGTCATCGCCAGAGATCCGGTCATCGGAATCAGCCATCGAAATCAGCCGCCGAAGACCACTCGTGTGGGTGAACGCGCCCGCGATCAAGCCGCCTGGTCGGTCCCGCCGGGCATCACCCGACCTGATGCAACCACCGCACCGGCGCCCCCTCGCCCGCGTACCGGAAGGGCTCCAGCTCGTCGTCCCACGGCTTGCCGAGCAGCGCCTCGACCTCGCGCTCCAGCGTGGACTCGCCGCGGTGCGCGCGGGCCAGCGCGGCCCGCAGCCGGTCCTCGGCGATGACGATGTCGCCGTGCTGCCCGGTGGCGGCCCGGTAGACGCCGAGCGTGGGCGTGGAGCAGTAGCGCTCGCCCTCGGACCCGTCGGAGGAGTCCTCGGTGGCCTCGAAGCGCAGCTGCTGCCAGCCCCGCAGCTGCGAGGTGATGCGCGCCGCGGTCCCGGCCTGCCCGCGCCAGGACAGCTCGGCCCGCCACATGTGCGGTTCGGCCGGCTGGTGCGTCCAGTCCAGGCTGACGCGCACGCCGAGTACGCTCGCCACCGCCCACTCGATGTGGGGGCAGAGGGCGCGTGGAGCGGAGTGGATGTAGAGGACTCCGCTTGTTGTCACTGTCTTGTTTGCCGACTGTGCCGTCATCGGGACCTCCTGGCTGTGCTGCGGCGAGGTTCGCCTTCCCCAGCGGCCTTGCCCGCACCACGACCCGTGGAGCCCCATGTCAGCGGCCTTTATTGTGCCGCACGCTCCGGGCGCGGCACCAGTTGTCTTAGTGCTCTTGCACTCTAGGCGTAAGGACAACCTTCGCACAGGCCGCCAACCGGGTGAACCGCCAAGCCGGACATACCCTGAGAACTCGGAGATATCACCCCTGACATGGGTCGATAGTCCGATTGTCAGGCCGTGGTTCGGGGTTTCCCCTCACCGCCCCGCCGTCAGCCCCCGGATCACGACGTCCAGCGTCCGGTCCCGCACGAACTCCTGGTCCGCCTCCGACAGGTGGCGCTCCAGCGGCCCGCCGACCAGCAGCAGCGCGAAGCCGTGCACCACCGACCAGGCCGCGATGTCCGCGCCGGGGCGCCGCTCGGCGGGCATCCGCCCGGTCGCGACCACCTGGTCCAGCAGCCGGCCCAGGGCCAGGAAGGCCTCGGTCTGGTCGAACGGCTCGCCCTCGTACTCCTGGTGCTCCCCGCCGGGCACCGTGGTGCGGCAGAAGGCGGTCATGAACAGTCCGGCCTGGTCGATCGCGAAGTCGATGTAGGCGTTCGCCGAGGCGCGCAGCCGGGCCACCGCGACGTCGCCGGGGTCGCCGTCGTCCGGCACCGCGCAGGTCGCGGCCTCCAGCGCGGCGGCCAGGTCCGCCAGCGCGCTCTTCTTCACCTCGTCGAGCAGCGCGTCGGCGTCGGAGAAGTGCCGGTACGCCGCGGTCGCCGAGACCCCGACCCGCCGCGCCACCTCGCGCAGCACCACCGCCTCCGGTCCCCCGGTCCGGGCCAACTCCACCGCCGACTCCATCATCGCGTTGCGCAAATCGCCGTGGTGGTAGCGGGTCCGGGAGGCGGTCTTGGGCGTGCTCACCTGTTCATCGTGCCTCATGTTGACACCGTTAACAATGACCGGCATGGTTGATGTTAACGGCGTCAACTTGAAGGCCGGCGCCCAGGTCCGACACATGAGGGGGCTCCACAGCCATGCTCGGAAGAATCGGAAGACTCGCGGTCGGGCGGCCCAGAGCCGTGCTGATCGCCGCCTCTTTGCTGCTGGTGGCGATGGTCGCGGTCGGGGTCGGCGCGTTCGGCGTGCTGAAGTCCGGCGGCTTCGACGACACCGGCTCCCAGTCCTGGAAGTCGCAGCAGACCATCGACGCCCAGTTCGGCGGCCAGGCGAACCTGATCCTGGTGGTCGGCGCCCGCACCGGCGGCATCGACCAGGGCACCGCCGCCCAGGCCGGCCAGACGCTGACCCAGGAGCTGTCGGCGGACCACGGCGTGAGCAACGTCGTGTCGTACTTCGCCACCCACAGCCCGTCCCTGCGCTCCACCGACGGGCACTCCGCGATGGTCCTGGTCCGCGTCCTCGGCGACGACACCACCGTCGGCAAGACCACAGACCGCCTGCTCAGCGGCTACGTCAAGGACAACGCCGCGGTGACGGTCCAGGCCGGCGGCGAGGCGGCGGTCAACCACAACGTCACCAGCCAGGTCACCAAGGACCTGGCCGCGGCCGAGTCCATCGCCATCCCGCTGACCCTGGTCCTGCTGGTCCTGGCCTTCGGCAGCCTGGTCGCGGCACTGCTGCCGCTGGCGATCGGCCTGGTCGCGATCCTGGGCACCTTCGCCGAACTGGCGATCCTGGGCCGGCTCACCGACGTCTCGGTCTTCGCCATCAACCTGACCACCGCCCTGGGCCTGGGCCTGGGCATCGACTACGCGCTGCTGATGGTCGCCCGCTTCCGCGAGTACCTGTCCCAGGGCACGAGCGTGCCCGACGCGGTCCTGGGCACGATGCGCACCGCCGGTCGCACCATCGCCTTCTCGGCGCTGACGGTCGCCGCCGCCCTGGCCGCCCTGCTGGTGTTCCCGTTCTACTTCCTGCGCTCGTTCGCCTACGCCGGCATCGGCGTGGTCGCGATCGCCGCCGGCAGCGCGCTGATCATCATGCCGGCGCTGCTGGCCGCGCTGGGCACCCGTGTCAACGCCGGACGTCTGCCCTGGGCCCGCAAGGCCCAGCAGGGCTCGGCCGCGCCGGCCTGGGGCCGCCTGGCCTCCGCGGTGATGAAGCGGCCGGCCCTGATGGCGCTGCCGGTGGTGGCGGTCCTGGCATTCCTGGCAGCGCCCCTGTTCGGCGCGTCCTTCGGGACGCCGGACGAGACGGTCCTGCCGACCAGCGCACCGGCCCGCCAGGCCGCCGACGCCCTGCACAACGACTTCCAGGGCAACCAGGCGACGGCGGTGCAGGTCGTCACGACCGGGCCGGCCGACACGTCATCGGTCGCCACCTACGCCGCGAAGCTGTCCACGCTGCCCGGCGCGGTGCGCGTGGACAGCAGCGCCGGCTCGTACGAGCACGGCACGTCCCTGGGCATCGGCCCCTCCGACACCGGCATGGCGACGGCCTCCGCCCAGCGCCTGACGGTGTTCACGGCGGCCGACGGCCACTCGGCGGCG
This sequence comes from Catenulispora sp. GP43, assembly GCF_041260665.1. Classification (NCBI taxonomy): domain Bacteria; kingdom Bacillati; phylum Actinomycetota; class Actinomycetes; order Catenulisporales; family Catenulisporaceae; genus Catenulispora; species Catenulispora sp. GP43. The sequence continues at coordinate 159,136 of NZ_JBGCCT010000024.1, forward strand.
GCCGAGCAGCTGGTCCGCGACGCCCGCGCGGTCCCCGGCCCGGCCGGCACCTCGACGCTGATCGGCGGCGACACGGCGCGGCTCATCGACTCCGAGCACGGGATCACGGCCCGCCTGCCCTACGCGATCGCCTGGGTGGTACTGACCACGTTCATCGTGCTGTTCCTGTTCACCGGCAGCGTCACCCAGCCGCTGCGGGCCCTGCTCCTGAACACCCTGGGCCTGTCGGCCTCGATCGGCACGATGGTCTGGATCTTCCAGCAGGGCCACCTGTCCGGCGTGCTCGGCTTCACCCCGCGCCCGATGGACACGGCGATGACGGTCCTGCTGTTCTGCATCGCCTTCGGCCTGTCGATGGACTACGAGGTCTTCCTCACCAGCCGCATCAAGGAACTCCACGCCCAGGGCGCGGACCTGCGCCACTCGGTGAGCGAGGGCCTGGCCCGCACCGGCCGCATCGTCTCCACGGCGGCGGGCCTGCTGGCGGTGAGCTTCTTCGCCTTCGGCACCGCCTCAGTGAGCTTCCTGCAGTTCTTCGGCCTGGGCTGCGGCGTGGCGATCCTGATCGACGCGCTGCTGATCCGCGGCATCCTGGTGCCGGCCGCGATGCGGGTGCTGGGGCGCGGCGCCTGGTGGGCGCCGGGCCCGCTGCGGCGGCTGCACGACCGGTTCGGGGTCAGCGAGGACGCCGGGGACGGCACCGAGGAGCGGTCCCCGCAGTTGGTCGGGTCGTCCCACGCGGAGGCTTGATACTCCGCGCTGGCCGGAGGGGGAGCGCGTGCCACGGATGCGACTCAGGATCCGTGGCACGCGCTTTCGTCAGGGGACGCACAATTGCGGTTCTATGCATACAAGTAACACTCACGAGTGAAACACCCTGGCATACTTGCACGTGAACGGAATATCCGCACTTCACGACATTACTCTTTCGCCGGTGATCACGTGATCACTCCTCAGGTGAAGGAATGATGTCGATGCTGCGAAAAATGACCCTCCGCACAGCCGCCACCGCCCTGGCAGCCGGATGCCTGGCCGTCCTGACGGTGCACGGCGCCGCGGCACAGCAGAACAAGCCGCTGAAGTGGGCGGCCCTGGGCGACTCCTACATGGCGGACGTCGCGGTCCCGCCGTGGCAGAACCCTGGTGAGTCGGACGGCTGCGGCCGATCCGGGCGCAACTGGGAACAGCAACTGGCCACCCGCTTGAACACGCAGAGCCCGGACTGGGTCCAGTTGACCGATGTCACGTGCGGCGCCGCGACCGCCGAAGCCGGCATCCTCGGCAAGCAGACCCTCCTGCTCGGCCCGCCCTTCAACGGCGCCCCGGACGGAGGATGGCCGGCACGCCCGCCGCAGATCGACGCGGTGACCGCCGACACGGACATCGTCACCGTCGGCATCGGCGGCAACGACCTCGGATTCGGCCCGATCATGACCAAGTGCATGGAGCTGGGAAGCGAGAACAAGCGGTGCCAGCCCTACTTCGAGACCGGTGAAGGGAAGCCCGAACTCGACGCGGGATGGCGGACTCTGCGGGCCGGCCTGGCCGCCACCATGACGGCCATCAAGGAGCACGCCCCGCACGCCAAGGTGTTCGTCATGGGCTACCCCGCGGTCGCCGGAGCACCGATCCAGAGCCAGTGCACGCGGGAGATCCTCGGCATCCCCAACTTCTACAAGCTCGGCCCCATGCTGAAGGAGGACGCGCCGTGGTTCGACGAGATCGAGCAGGCTCTCAACTTCGAGGTCGAGAACGCCGCGCAGACAGCCGGGGCCACCTACGTGGACACCTACACCTCCAGCGTCGCCCACGGAGCCTGCCTGCCCTCCGGTAGCGCCAACCAGCCGCCGAACCCGGACAAGTGGATGTACGGGATCTTCGACAAGCTGGTCCTGCCTCCCGGCGTCGCCAAGCCGGCGAAGCCGGAGTACCACTGCGCAGAGCGCGACGAGGTCGAGAACTCGCTTCCTGCCGGGGTGCCGTTCGTCGCGGGTGAGGCATGCACGTTCGTCCACCCGAACTACTACGGCGCACAGAACCAGGCCGCGCAGGCGTATCAGGCCTTCGAGAACGCGGGGCTGACGCCGGCCACGCTCGCCTTCGGCAGCTGAGATTCGCCAGCAGGCGCAAGGCCTCCGGTGTGGCTCGCGGGCATCTGCCAGCTCCACGACCGTGCAGCTCCACGACCGAGCCACCAGGGGCCTTGCGCCGGCCCGCAGACCACCATCACCCCGCCCGCACCACGTTCGCCAGGTCCTCCCCCGCCGCGAACCGCCGCAGCTGCGAATCGATCAACCGCAGCGCCCGGGGCAGGAACGCCGTCGACGCCCCGCCGACGTGTGGCGTGATCAGCACGTTCGGCGTCTGCCACAGCGGGTGGTCCGCCGGCAGCGGCTCGGGGTCGGTCACGTCCAGCGCCGCGCGCAGCCGTCCCGAGGCGCACTCCGCCATCAGCGCCTCGGTGCGCACCACCACCCCGCGCGCCACGTTGACCAGCAGCGCACCGTCCTTCATCCGCGCCAGGAAGCGGGCGTCGATCATGCCGCGGGTCTGGTCGGTGGCCGGGACCATCGCGATCACCACGTCGGCCTGCGGGAGCAGCGCGTCGATCTCTGTGAACGCGTGCACCCCCTCGCGGGCGGTGCGCGCAACGCGGATGACCTCGACCTCGAAGCCGGCCAGGCGGCGTTCGATCGCCGCGCCGATCGAGCCGTAGCCGAGGATCAGGACCGTCTTGTCGGCCAGGGCGTCGTCGACCGCGTTCGGGTCAGCCTGGTAGGTCGGCCGCCACTCGCCGTGCTCGGCCTGGCGCACGTAGCGCGGGATCCCGCGCAGCGCCGACAGGGTCAGTGTCAGCGCCAGCTCCGCCGTCGAGGCGTCGTGCAGGCCGCGGGCGTTGCACAGCGTCACGCCGTCGGGGACGTACGGCAGCACGTTCTCGTACCCGGCCGTCAGCGTCTGCGCCACCTTCAGCTTCGGCATCCGCGCCATGAACTCGGGGTGCGCGTTGACGAACATGTACGGCAACACGAAGAACTCGACCTCGTCGATCGAGTCCGGGACGCCACCGGGCTCGTCGAGGTCCTGACCGGTGAACACGTCCGCCGCCAATCCGTCGGGGACGTCCTTCGCCGACTGTCCGAAGGGGACCCACACCCGGCGCGAGCTAGTCTGCGGCATGGAAGGCACTCTACCGATCGCCCCGGCGCCACTAGGGTGACGCCATGACCATCACACCGGACACCAAGAACTGGACCTGGGTGCTCGAGCGCCCCTGCCCGGAGTGCGGCTTCGCGGCGGGCGCCATCGCCCGCGAGGAGATCCCGATCCTGCTGCGCGCCAACGCCGAGGCCTGGCGCCGGTACTTCGCCGACACCGGCGCCGAGGCCGTGCGCACGCGTCCGGAGCCGGCCAAGTGGTCGCCGCTGGAGTACGCCTGCCACGTCCGCGACTGCAACAAGGTGTACCTGCTCCGCGTCGAGCTCATGCTGAACGAGGACGACCCCGAGTACCCGAACTGGGACCAGGACACGACGGCGGTGGAGGACGAGTACCACGCGCAGGACCCCGACAAGGTCTTCGCAGAGGTCCTCGACACCACCGAGGCGATCGCCGCCCGCTTCGAGACGGTGTCCGCCGACCAGTGGGAGCGCACCGGCCACCGCGGCGACGGCTCCGACTTCACGATCGAGTCGCTGGCCCGCTACTTCGTCCACGACCCGATCCACCACCTCTGGGACGTGACCGGCCGCCGCCACGAGGGCTGAGGCCCTCACATCGGCTCGGCCTCCCACATCGGCTCGGCCCCTCACACCCCGAAGATCCGCGCCGCGTTCCCGTGGCACACGGCGCGGAGCCAGCCGTCGCCGAAATCGAGTCGGGACAAGGCTTCCAGCGCGCCTGTGTAGCTGTAGGGGATGTTCGGGAAGTCGCTGCCGAACAGGATCCGCTCCTCGAACTCCGCGATCCGCTTACGTTCCCGGTCTGGCAGCTCCACCTGTCCGAAGAAGTCGGTGAAGGCCATCGTCGTGTCGAACAGGACGCCGTCGTACCGCTCGGCCAGATCGAGGAACCCGACGTACTCGGGCAGCCCGAAGTGCGCGACGACCAGCCGCAGCGCCGGATGCCTGGCCAGCACCCGCGCCATCGGCTCCGGCCCGGTGTACCGGGTCGCCACGGGCCCCGAGCCGCAGTGGACGATCACCGGGATCCCCGCCTCGGCCAGCGCGCCCCACACCGGGACCAGCAGCGGATCGGCGGGGTCGTAGCCGCCGACCTGGACGTGCGCCTTGAACACCCGGGCCCCGGCCGCGATCGCCGCCGGGACGTACGACGCCGCCTCGGGTTCGGGGAAGAAGGTCGCGCTGTGCAGGCAGTCCGGCGTGCGCGCCGCGAAGTCGGCGGTCCAGGCGTTCAGACTCGCGGCCATGTCCGCCTTGTGCGGATAGGCCAAGGACGTGAAGGCCAGCACCCCGAAGCCGCGCAGGATCTCCAGCCGCCGCTGCTCGTCCTGCCGGTAGCGGATCGGCCATTCGCGGCCGATCAGCGGACCGGCGGCGTCGAAGTAGGCCTGGATCCGCGCCAGGAGGCGGTGCGGCATGAAGTGGGTGTGGACGTCGATCAGGCCCGGCAGGCCCAAGTCCTGCCAGAAGCGCCGGACCTCCGCGGACTCCGCCGCCTGGTCCGCCGTCGGATCCGCCGCCCCTGACTCAAGATCAGTGTCTGCCACGACAGCTACCGTAGCCCGCCGAACTTGCGGCCGAGCGCGCGCAGGGTATCGCAGGTGGCCGGCGGCGAGGAGGAGCCCGGCGGCCGGGGGTGTACCGTCGCGGGCGGTCCTGTCCCCAACCACTCCGAACGACGCGATCAAGCCGCCGCGACACCGCCGGCTAGGAGACTGAGCCAGATCGGATCGAAGCGACGACCGGCGATCGTGCCGATGACGGCCAGTGGGCAGACCGAAGGGCCTGTTATTAGCGCCACCACGGCCGACTTCTCCGGCGGGCGCGCACTAAGCAGCCCGGCACGTTCCGCAGCGAGTGCCACAATACCCTGATTTACCGCCCAAAGCCGCGCGGCAGCCTCACCGACCAGCACCAAACCGCACGCCGGACAGCGACACGCCAATACCCGTCCAGGTACTCGGATCTGGCGCCCGGGCTACTCAGGCCTAGGATCGAGTCATGGAGACGCCAATGCCGCCCGAGGAAGTCGTCGCAGTACTGGAGGGCATGTCGTTCTTCCAGAAGCGGGCCTTGAAGAAGGCCGGCTTCAAGTGGGACGGACTGCACCGCCTGGCTGGCACCGAGTACGGCGCCGGCCTGGTCGAGGCGGTCCTGGCCTGCTTCACCGACCTGCTGGGCCGCGAACCGCGCGCCGACGAGCCGGAGAAGGCCCAGGCGGCGCACCGGCACCCCGGCGTGCCGGGCCCTGAGAAGCCGACGTTCGACGCACCCCGGTACAGCCGGCCCACCAAGGACGAACGGGCCAAGCTCGACGAGCTCGCCGAGATGGCCAAGCAGCAGAAGAAGGAAGCCCGGGCCCGCCGCGATCAGGGAAAGCGCGAACTGCCGTAGCTGCTGGGGTACTGCCGTAGCTGCTAGTGAACTGAACTACGGCGTCGTAGGAAGCCGACCATCCAGCCGCATGTGGATGTCCGCCAACGACTCCGCCACCACCGCCCGCATCGCGACCTCCGCGCGCTCCGGGTCCCCGGCGGCCACCGCCACCGCGACCGCGTCGTGCCGGTCGGCGTCGGCGGGGTCGGGGGCGGTGGGCAGCAGCTTCAGGGCCGCGCGGCCTCGCAGCAGTTCCTCGGTCACCGGGGCCAGTTGCGCGAAAAGGGGATTCCCGCACATACCGAGCACCAGCCGGTGGAAGTCGACGTCCGCCTCAAGGAACGAGGTCCGGTCCCCCTCCGCGGCCGCCGCGCGCATGCGGGCCGAGCTCTCCAGCAGCTTGGTCCGCTTCTGGCGGTCCGCCTGACGCGCCGCCGCGGCGGCCGCGGTCGGCTCGACCGCGGCGCGGAGCTCCGTCAGCTCGTCGAGGACTGCCGTGCGCTCGTTGCCGGCGAGGCGCCAGCGGATCACGTCCGGGTCGTAGAGGTGCCATTCGTGCACCGGCCGTACCGTCAGGCCTACGCGCGGTGAACTTCGCAGCAGCCGCTTGGCCTGGAGTGCCTGCACCGCCTCGCGGATCACGGTGCGGCTGACGCCGAAGGCTTCCGCGAGGTCGTCGGTGCGCAGTACCTCGCCGGGGGCGTGGCGGCCGCCGGCGATGGCGTGGCCCAGGTCGTCGGCGACCCTGCCGGCCAGTCCTTTGCCCAACTCCGGCATGCGTTCTTCCTTCTGTGGCGTGACGTTCTGTGGCCTGACGGTGCCAGACCATCATCGTGCCATCGGCAGGCAGCCCCTTCATATTACGGAACTGTCACCACCTCTTTAATAGTCATACTTTTTGGCCTACGGTGACGCGTGGCGCGCCACGAGGTGTCGCGTACGGGGTCAAAGGAGACTGCAACCGTGAATGCCGCATCACCGTCCGGCACCAAGCCCCCCATCCTGCTCATCACCGGCGTGTCCGGTAGCGGGAAGACCACTGTCGGTTCGCTGCTCGCCGGACGGCTGGGCTGGGAGTACGCCGAGGCGGACTCGTTCCATCCGGCGGCCAACATCGCCAAGATGTCCGCCGGCCACCCGTTGACCGACGAGGACCGCTGGCCCTGGCTGGACAACATCGGGCACTGGATCGACGAGACCACCGCCAAGGGCCGGCCCGGCGTCGTCACGTCCTCGGCCCTCAAGCGCGTGTACCGCGACCGTCTGCTTCAGGGGCGCCCGCAGGTCCGCCTGATCTACCTGGACGCCGACCGCGAGACCGTGGCCCGCCGGCTCACCGCGCGCAACGGCCACTTCTTCCCGCCGGAGTTGCTCGACTCGCAGTTCGGAGACCTGGAGCCGCCGGCCGACGACGAGCACCCGGTGCGCGTCAAGGTCGACGACCGCGACGCGCCGCTGACCGTCGCGGAGAACCTGATCCGCGCCGAGAACCTGCAAGCCGTGGAAGCCGCGCACGACAAGCAGGACAAGCGCGATGAGCACGACAAGCGCGACAAGCGCGGCGAGGAGGTCGGCGCGTGATGGGCTCCGGTTCCGCGCCGGCGGCGCACCCGATATTCGCGGCGGCCGCCACCAAGGCCGCCAAATCCACTGCCTGGACCGGCCACGACACCCGCCTGATCGTGGTCGCGCTGGCCGGCATCGCGCTCGTGGTGCTGATGACCGCGGTGACGAAGATCCACCCCTTCCTGGCGCTGCTGATCGGCGGCCTGTTCGTCGGCATCGCCGGCGGCATCCCGGTGGACAAGCTGCTGTCGACGACCGAGACCGGGGTCGGCGGCGTGCTCGGGAACGTCGGCGTGATCGTGGCCCTGGGCGCGATGCTCGGCAAGATGCTGGTCGACTCCGGGGGCGCCGACCGGCTGGTCGGGGCGATCGTGGACCGGGTCGGCGAGAAGCGGGCGCCGTGGGCCATGGTGCTGGCCGCGATGGTCGTCGGCATCCCGATGTTCTTCGAGGTCGGCCTGGTCCTGATGGTGCCGATCATCTACCTGGTCTGGAAGCGCACCGGCGGCTCGATCCTGCGCGTGGGCATCCCGGCGCTGGCCGGCCTGTCGATCCTGCACGGCCTGATCCCGCCGCACCCGGGGCCGCTGGTGGCGATCAACGCCCTGCACGCGGATCTGGGCACCACGCTGCTGTTCGGCGTCATCGTCGCCATCCCGACCGCGATCATCGGCGGCCCGCTGTACGGCACCTGGATCTCCAAGCGCGTGCACCCGCACCCGCCGGAGAACCTGGCGAAGCAGTACACGGTGACCGAGCGCGAGGAGGGCACGGTCCCCTCGGTGCTCACCACGCTGTCGGTGATCCTGCTGCCGGTGCTCATCATGCTGGTGAAGACCGTCGTCGACATCGCCGACAGCAGCCCCGCCTCCGAGACGCACAAGGTGATGGACTTCATCGGCGACCCGATCATGGCGATGATCATCGGCGTCGTCTACGCGACGTTCGCGCTCGGCTTCCGCCGCAAGGCCTCGGACGTGATGGGCTCCGCGCTCGGCCCGATCGCCGGCATCCTGCTGATCATCGGTGCCGGCGGCGCGTTCAAGCAGATGCTGGTCGGCACCGGCATCGCCGACTCGATCGGCAAGGCCGCGAACAACTCGCACCTTTCGCTGCTGCTGCTGGCCTGGCTGATCGCGGTCGGTATCCGGCTGGCCACCGGATCGGCGACGGTGGCGACCGTCACAGCCTCGGGCATCATCGCGCCGATCGCCGCGGGCCACCACGACACCTCCACGGCGCTGCTGGCGCTGGCGGTCGGCTCCGGCTCGCTGTTCCTGTCGCACGTCAACGACGCCGGCTTCTGGCTGGTGAAGGAGTTCTTCGGGATGGACGTCAAGCAGACGTTCAAGTCGTGGTCGGCGATGGAGACGATCCTGTCGAGCGTCTCGATCGTGGTCATTCTGATCCTGGGAACTTTCGTGCACTAGTGTGCGGCGGCATGGGACTGCTCATGCTGCCTGCATTGGCGCTGCTCACGCTGGTTTCGGCGTGGGCAGCGTCGTTTTCGCTTTTCTGGTTCTTCGCCCTGATCCCGTTCGCGCTGCTGCTGGCGCTGGGCGTCCACGACGTACTGCAGCGCCGGCGCTCGATCCTGCGCAACTTCCCGGTCCTGGGCCACATGCGGTTCCTGATGGAGTACATCCGGCCGGAGATCCAGCAGTACTTCATCGAGACCAACACCGGCGGGCACCCCTACGACCGCGACACCCGCTCGGTCATCTACGAGCGGGCCAAGGGCATCCACGGCGACCAGGCCTTCGGCACCGAGCTGGAGGTCGAGGCCTCGGGCTATGAGTTCCTGGAGCACTCGATGTCGCCGTTGCGGCCGACCCCGGAGCAGCCGCGAGTGCTCGTCGGCGGCCCGGACTGCAAGCAGCCGTACGAGATGGCGCTGCTGAACGTCTCCGCGATGAGCTTCGGAGCCTTGTCCGCGCACGCGATCCTGGCCCTGAACAAGGGCGCCAAGGCCGGCGGCTTCGCGCACGACACCGGCGAGGGCGGCATCTCGCCGTACCACCGCGAGGGCGGCGGCGACCTGGTCTGGGAGATCGGCTCCGGATACTTCGGCGCCCGCACCGCGAACGGTGACTTCGACCCCGACAAGTTCCGCGACAAGGCCGCCGACCCGCAGATCAAGTGCGTGGAGCTGAAGCTGAGCCAGGGCGCGAAGCCGGGGCTGGGCGGCGTGCTGCCGGGGCCGAAGGTGACCCGGCAGATCGCCGACATCCGGGGCGTCCCGGAGGGCGTCACGTGCATCAGCCCGCCGTCGCACAAGGTCTTCAGCACCCCGCGCGAACTGGTGCTGTTCATAGCCAGGATGCGGGAGCTCTCCGGCGGCAAGCCCACCGGCTTCAAGCTGTGCGTGGGCTCGCGGCGGGAGTTCCTGGCTGTGTGCAAGGCGATGGTGGCCGAGGGCGTGACGCCGGACTTCATCGTGGTCGACGGCTCCGAGGGCGGCACCGGCGCCGCGCCACTGGAGTTCGAGGACAACGTCGGCACCCCGCTCACCCACGGCCTGCTGACGGTGCACAACGCACTGGTCGGCGTGGGCCTGCGGGACCGGATCCGGATCGGCGCCAGCGGCAAGATAGCCCGGGGCACCGACATCGTGAAGCGCGTCGCCCAGGGCGCCGACTACACCAACGCCGCCCGCGCCATGATGATGGCCGTCGGCTGCATCCAGGCACAGAAGTGCCACACCAACCACTGCCCGGTCGGCGTCGCGACCCAGGACCCGAAGCGCTACCGGGCCCTGGACGTCCCGGACAAGGCGACGCGGGTACAGCGCTTCCAGGCCGCGACGGTCGCCGAGGCCCAGCAGCTCATCGCCGCGATGGGCCTGACCGGCCCGCACGAGCTGCGCCCGGAGATGGTGCACCGCCGGGTGAGCCAGCGCAAGACGAGCACCTACGCAGAGCTCTACCGCTACCTGCGGCCCGGCGAGCTGCTCGCGGAGCCGGTCGAGGGGTGGGACGCGGACTGGCGGGCCGCCGATCCGGACACCTTCCGGGCCGTCGAGAAAGCCTGAGCCACTCGGGAAATCTGGGACGCCCACAGACCACCCCGGCCGGGCAGCCGTCCTACAGTGGTGTGATGATCACCACCGAACGCCTGCGCCTGCGCCCCGCCACCACCGCCGACGTCGACTTCTGGATCGAGCTCCACGCCGACCCCGAGGTCAACCAGTTCGTCGGCGCGTACACCCGGGACCGCGCCGAGGCCCGGCTCCGGGACATCGAGGACAGCTGGGCGGCCCGCGGCTACGGCCTGTGCGTGGTCGAGTCGCTGGCCACCGGGGAGGCGATCGGCCGGTCCGGGCTCAACTGGTGGGACCAGTTCGGGGAGACCGAGGTCGGCTGGACCTTCGCGCGCGGGCACTGGGGCAACGGCTACGCGACCGAGGCCGCGCGTGCCGTTCTGGACTGGGGTTTCGGCGATCTGGAGCTGAAGCGGATCACCGCGATGATCCACGCCGAGAACCACGCGTCGATCGCGGTGGCCGAGCGGCTGGGTTTCACGCCGCGGCGCGAGGACGAGATCCTGGGAAAGCCTTGTACGGTCTGGGCGCTGGACCACCCGGACTCCGACCCTCGGGCTTAGGCCCACGCTCGGGCTCGGGCTCAGGCCCACGCTCAGGCACTAGGCACTGGCCCAGACTCAGGCCTGGCCGACACCGAGCCGGTAGCCGCGCCGGCGCTGCTGCCACCCGGCGGCCGAGGCCGCGCCGACCGCCAGGCCGGCGATCAGCAGGACCCAGGCCAGCCCCGCGTCGTAGTGCTTGGCCTGCGTGTAGTCCTCGGTGACGGTGTGGCCGTCGGCATAGTGTGTGATGCACCTGTCCGTCGCGGACATCTGCCTGCCGTCGCAGGTCGGAGCCGTACTCGAGCCCTTATACATAGAGAACGCCGCCACGACCACCAGCACCACACCGATGACCAGGCCGACCTTCGTTGCCCTCACCAACATGCTGACAACCGTATAGGCAGGGCGGCCGTTCGCGGGAGCATGCCCTCCGTTTGCTGACGTATTTTCGCTACGCATCCGCCTCGGCCATGCGCTGGGTGCCTATCACCCGCAACAGCTGAAGCGCCTGCTGCGCCGGGGTCCCGGCTCGCGCGGAGTGGATGATCAGGCGCTGGTCGTGCTCCGGGGAGAGCATGACCTCGCAGTCCAGATCGATGCGGCCGACGACGGGATGCAGCACCGTCTTGTGGTCGGTGCGGCGGCGCCTCACGTCGTGCCGCTCCCACAGCTCCGCGAAGCGCGGACTCCGTACCCTGAGTTCCTCGACGAGGGCGCGCAGCCGCGCGTCGTCGGGGCGGGCGGCAAGACGGGCCCGCAGGTCCGCGACCGTGTTCTCCCCGTTGCGGACGAAGTCCTCGGGCAGGAAGTACGCCGCGGAGTCGGGGTTGCAGAAGTGCTGCCACGGGATGTTGCGCTGCTCCACCGGGATGCGGCCGGGGTCGCCCATCAGCGCGGCGTGCATCGCGTTCCAGGCCAGGATGTCGCCGCGATCGCCGACCACCATCGCCGGGGTGTCGTCGAGCTTGTCCAGCAGGTGCAGCACGCCGGGGCGCACGTGCTCGGTCGGCATCCGGTTCTCGTCCTCCGGCATCAGGCCGGACAGGTGGAACAGGTGGTCGTGCTCGTCCTTGGTCAGCCGCAGCGCCCGCGAGAGCGCGCCGAGCAGCTGCGCCGAGGGCTGCGGACCCCGCGCCTGCTCCAGCCGCGTGTAGTAGTCGACCGACATGCCGGCCAGCATCGCCACCTCCTCGCGGCGCAGACCGGCGGTGCGGCGGCGGGTGTTCGCGGGCAACCCGATGTCCTCCGGGCGCAGCCGCTCGCGGCGGGTGCGCAGGAAGGCGGACAGTTCGACGCGATCGATCTTGAGCACACATCCAGCATCGCGTACCTGCCGCGAGCTATCCAGGGATCGCCGGTCCCAGGATGAGCGGGTCTCTGCACACCGGCTCCAACCTGCAGCAACGTTCAGGGTGTCAACAGGACGCAGCACCGGCGGCCACAAGACGGGTCCGCCACCGAAGGAGACGAACACCATGACCACCACCCCTTCCGCCAAGCCGATCCTGGTCACCGGCGCCACCGGCACGGTCGGCAGCCGCCTGGTCCCGAGGCTGCTCGCCCAGGGCGAAGCGGTCCGCGCCCTGGTCCGCGACCCGGAGTCGGCCCCCGCGCTACGGCTGCGCGCGGCCGGCGCCGACCTGGTCGTCGGCGACCTGGCGACGCTGGACTCCGCCGGGTTCAAGGACGTCGTCGACGGCACCGCCTCCGTGATCCACCTCGCCGCGACCTTCCGCGACGCCCCGACCCCCGAGCGCGCGACCGCGGTGAACGCCGACGCCTCGGCGGCCCTGGCCGAGGCCGCGCTGGCGGCCGGCGTGACCCGCTTCGTGTTCGCCAGCACGAACCTGGTCTACGGCGGCGGCCACACCGCACCCCAGAACGAGCAGACGGAACCGGGCCCGATCGCATGGGGCGGGCCGTACCCGGCCTCGAAGATCGCGGCCGAGAAGGCGCTGCAGGACCTGCGGACGCACCGCGGCCTGGACCTGCGCGTGGTGCGCCTGGCCTTCGTCTACGGCGACGGCGACCCGCACATCGAGGAGTTCATGAAGCGGCCCCTGGACTGGCACCCCTCCCGCCGCCTGCAGATGGTGCACCACGCCGACGTGGCACAGGGCCTCATCCTGGCGCTGCGGGCCGAGGGCGTCAGCGGCGAGGCGTTCAACATCGCCGACGACTCGGCCGCCACCCTCGCCGAGATCTACCGGTACATGGGCCGCGAGCTGACGCCGGAGATGACCGAGCGGCCGGTCACCGAGCCGTGGTTCGGCATGGTGGAGAACACCAAGGCGCGCCGGGTGCTCGGCTACCGGCCGTTGTACCCGACGATGTGGCAGGCGGTGGACGCGGGAGCGATGTAGGACATACGAACCCTGTTTCCACCCGGTTAGGGGCAACTCGCTACGACGAGTCGCCCCTAACCATCGTCGAGGCGGGCGTCACATCCCTATCGTGGCCTCGTGGGTGTCAAGGCTCTGTGGATATCCGTGTCCTGTCTCGCACTGGCCGCAGCCGGCGCGTTCCTGTGGCACGGCGTCCTGTCACGCAGCTCGATGGGGCAGGTGGATCCGGTCGGCGCCACGATCGGCGGCGCCGGCCTGGTCATCAGCATCCCTGGACTTCGAAGGGCAACGTTGGGCAGGTGTCATCATCGCCGTCATCGGCATGGGTTGCCTGTTCAGCCCTCGAAGCTTTCTGGTCGGCTCCACGCGTCACCGCGTCACGATCGCGAAGTCCGGATCCGGCGCGTCCAGCACCCCCACGACCGTCTGAAGCACCGAAACATCCCCGTCCACCGTCACGCCCGCCATCCCGCCGCCCGCCAGCACCGCGAGGAACTGCGGCTTGGTCAGCGTGAACGTCGCGTCGGCGGGCGGCGAGCCCGCCTTCGCCTCCTGCGGGCCGTAGGTCAGGACCCCGTTGCGCAGGGTGAGGCGGTAGTGCTCGTCGAGGTCGGTGAAGTGCCAGTCCGTCACCGCCTTCGCGTCCCAGGCCTTCGGGCCGTTCACGCGGATCGCCATGGTGTCGAACAGCTGCGGCACGCTCATCGCCGCCGCCATGCCGCTGGCTCCGAGCGGGGTCGGCTTCACGCCGTCGCGCAGTTCGGAGGCGCCCATCAGGTAGCAGTTGCGCCAGGTGGCGTTCTCGGCGCCGAGGGCGAGGCGTTGGAAGACGTCGGCCAGGGTGTTCTTCGCGTCCTGGTTCGCCGGGTCGGCGAAGACGGCGTGCTTGAGCAGTTGCGCGGCGAAGCGCAGGTCGCCGTCGTCGGCGTACTCGCGGGCCTTGGCGACCAGGTTCGGGACGCCGCCGAAGCAGATCGCGTACCGCTTCGCGGTCTCCACCGGCGGGTGCTCCCACAGGTCCGCGGGGTGTCCTGAGTACCAGCCGAGGTAGCGCTGGTAGACCGCCTTCACGTTGTGGCTGACCGAGCCGTAGTAGCCGTGCGTGTGCCAGGCCGCCTCCAGGGCCGGCGGCAGCTGGATCAGTTCCGCGATCTCGGCGCCGACCAGGCCCTGGTTCATCATGCGCAGCGTCTGGTCGTGCAGGTAGGCGTACAGGTCCCGCTGGATCTCCAGGAAGTCGCGGAGTTCGCTCGTCCCCCACGTCGGCCAGTGGTGCGAGGCGAAGACGACGTCGGCCTCGTCCGCGAACAGGTCCAGCGCCTCGCCGAGGTAGTGCGACCAGATCCGTGCGTCGCGGACCTTGGCGCCGCGCAGCGTCAGGATGTTGTGCAGGTTGTGGGTGGCGTTCTCGGCCATGCACAGGGCCCTGCGATCGGGCAGCAGGAAGTTCATCTCCGAGGGCGCCTCGGTGCCCGGCGTCAGCTGGAAGACGAACCGCACGCCGTCGACCGTCTCCTCCTGCCCGGTCCCGGTGATCGACTTCGTCGGTGCGACCAGGCCCACGGTGCCGGTGGACGCGGCGAAGCCCAGGCCCATGCCCACGTGCGCCTCGGGATTGTGGGCCACGTTCGCGCCGGAGTAGTACATGCCGCGGCGCAGCATCGCGGTGCCGGCGTGGACGTTCTCCGACACCGCCTCGTCCATGAACCCGTCCGGCGCCAGGATCGGCACGCCCGAGCCCGGTTCCAGGACGCCGTCCACGCCGCCGAAGTGGTCGATGTGCGAGTGGGTGTAGACCACGCCGGTCACCGGCTTGTCGCCGCGCACCTTCCGGTACAGCGCGAGCCCGGCGGCCGCCGGTTCGGCCGAGACCAGCGGGTCCACCACGACCACGCCGGTGTCGCCCTCGATCAGCGTCATGTTCGACAGGTCGAAGCCGCGGATCTGGTAGACGCCCGCCACCACCTCGTACAGCCCGGCCCTCGCACACAGTTGCGACTGCCGCCACAGGCTCGGGTTCACGGTGTCCGGGCAGTCGCCGTCCAGGAACGCCGTGGCGTCGAAGTCCCAGGCGATCGTACCGTCGGCCGTCTTGACCTGCCGCTGCTCGGGGGCCGCGAGGAAGCCGCGATCGGCGTTGGCGAAATCGGTCCGGTCGCCGAAATCGGCGCTCCCCTGTGCGGTCACGGCTGCTCCTTGCTGGAAAGAGACCTCGAGCTCGACGGACGTCCTCCGCCATGCTCATCGGCAGCCGTGGTCCCCGCCATCGGGGAGCGCCGTTCGGCGAAGCGGGTCAGCGCCTCACGACACCGCGATCTCGTTGACCGCGACGTTGCCCCATGTCGTGTTCGCCGCGTTCACGACGATCCGCAGCCGTGGTAGTCACCGCGGCCGGCAGCGTCACCGGACGCCGCCGAGCGGCCCATCGGCCGCCCGCCCGTCGCCGGCTACCGGGCCGAGACCGCACCCGAGGACGACCACGAGACGAGGCTGTCGGCCGCGCGATACGCGGCGCGGCGCTGCCTGGCGCTGGCCGGGGTGTCCGCGGAGCAGCTGGTCGCGGTCGGCGTGGCCTCGCCGGGCGTCGTACGGCGCGACGGCACGGTGTTGTTCTCCCAACTGGAGGACTGGGCCGGCCAGAACCAGCTTGGAGGAGCGGTGGTACGACGTCGACGAGGAGTTGCCGATGCCGCCGGTCCGCGGCTAGCGGCGGTTCGGCCAGAAGGGCGGAGGGGGCGAAGATGGCGGAGCGGGCGGGGAGGCCGTCGTCAGGAGGTCCTGCGGCGAGATCGTGCTCGACGGCCTGCCGGACGACCAGGAGCCGTTTCCCTGAGCCGAGGCCGCCGACGCTGCCGACGCCGCGGCGGCCGCCGAGTCCCACGCCGGGCTGTCCAGCATCGCGATGACCTGCTTCGCGGCCAGCAGCAACGGAGTGCCCGGAGCCGCGGCGTTCTTCTCGGACGGGGAGTTGGTCTCCAGGGCGACCAGGCTCGTGCCGTCCGGGCGGACCAGGGTCACGGTGAGCTCGGTCTTGTCGACGTGGCGGCCGTCGGACGTTCCCGGTCCGGTGGAGATGTAGACGACCGACTGGTCCGTGAGGATCTGCGGCGTGCCGCGCCCGGGCAGGGCGGCTTCGGGGCCGGCGATGTCGATGGCGATGAAGCCGACGTTGGGGCCGTCGGTGAGTTGGGCACTGACCGTGATCCCGGTTGAGGCGGCCGCATAGTCGCGGCCGGTGACTCCGGTGCCTGAGAGGCAGGATTTCAGGGTACTGTCCAGCTCTTCGGCGGAGATCTGCGGGGGGCCGGCGGAGCTGGACGTGGTGGCGTCCGGGGCGGTCGTGCTCGGCGTATTGGTCGTCGGGGCGGTCGCGCTTGGGGCGGTGGCGGTGGCGGTCGCGAAGCCGTTGCCGGGGGTGTTCGACGTCGCGGGCGAAGCGGTGCCGGACCTGTTCCTGTTTTCGAACAGCGCCACCCCGGCGAACACCACGGCCACCGCCAGCACCGAGCCCATGACCTGCACGGCTCGCTCCACCCGCCGCATCCGCGTCCCGCGCGAGACCCCGCCGGCGGCCAGGCGTCCGACGTCCGGCTCCAGCTTGCGCGCGGTCTCCCGCATCGCGTGAGGCAGATCGTCGCGCACGTGGCATCCTTTCCGGCTCGGTTCCTCCCTGCGTGATATTCGACGCGCGGCAGGCATGCGGTGTTACGAAAAGAACCAGGTGGTGTCAGGGGTGTCAGCCCCGGCGGCTACGGTGGTCGCATGCCGACGGTTGAGGCCTGCGAAGCCGCTCAGACCTGCTGGTTCACCTGCCGCGCCGCGGCCTTGGGCGGCCAGACGTGGAGCGACGGGCCGCTGCTCTGGGTCCGCGAGGGCGACGAGCAGAATCTGATGTTCCCGCAACGCATTCCGGCCGACGCGGTCGTGCGAGGAGTGGAGCGGGCCCGCGAGACGGGGGTCCGGATCATCGGTGCGTGGCTGGGGACGGAGGTCGACACGTCGGCTCTGGCGGCCGCGGGGTTCGAGCGCGGGTGGGAGCCGTGGTGGATGACGGCCGCGGTGGCTGATGTCGGCGCTTTCGGTGCTCCCGGCACTTCCGGTGCTCCCGGCTATCCCGTCGATCCGCGCATCGAACTTCAGCAGGACACGGTCGACTACACCGGGGAGCACGCGGCGTACCGCGACACCTTGAAAGTGGCACGCGTCCGTCCCCAGCATTCCTGGTACGCCGCCGCCTACGACGACCGTGGCAGCCGGAATGGCCGCAGATTCGCCGGCCGAGCGTGGTCGCATCTGAGCGGCGAGACGGCCGGCGTGTTCGACATGGTGGTGTGGCCGCGCTTTCAGCGGCGGGGGCTCGGAAGCGGGCTGCTTCGGGCGGTGGTGGCGGCTGCCGCGACGGCGGGGGCCGGCAACGCGGTGCTCAACGCGACTCCGGAGGGAAAGCTGCTGTACGAGTCCTGCGGCTTCCGGCAGATCGGCGCGGGGATCACGTGGTGGCTCCACCTCGACCAGCGGCTATGACCTGGCAGCACCCTGCTGTGGGCCGCTAGCCTTGGTCGGCCCGCGTCTCTCTGTTCGCGGTGCGTCTTGGGGATATTCAGACATGGGGGAAGAAATGGCTGTGCAATCTCGGCGATCCCGCCTGCCCGTCCGCGTTCTGCTCGCGGCGGGGGTCGTGGCGTTGGCGGCGGCGGGGTGCGCGTCGCAGGGGGTGACGCCCGGAGCGGTGGGCTCGCAGACGGCGACGGCTTCGGGCTCGGCGACGTCCACGCTCCCAACGGATGCCGGTTCCACGTCGGCCTCGGGCCAGGACTCGTCGGCGGCACCGTCGGACACCGGCTCCACCTCGCTGCCGGACGCGGACACCTCGTCGTCCGTCGCGCCGGCGGGGCAGGTCTACAAGCTGACCGACACGGTCACCGAGGGCGGCTTCAAGATCAAGATCCACTCCGCCACGATGCCCTACAACCCGCCGGCCGGCTCGTTCTTCACCCCGGGCCCGACCAGGGAGTGGCTGCTGCTGGACTTCGAGGTCACCAACGTCAGCGGCGGGCAGCTGATGTTCTCCACCATCGGCGCCTTCGACATGCGCGACAGCGCCAACGCCTCGTACCTGACGGAGGTCGGGGCCGACGACGACCTGAAGGACAAGGCGTTCCAGGACCACGAGATGAACCCCGGCGACACCTCCCGCGGCGAGCTCATCTTCGACCTCAGCCAGAAGGCCTCCGGCTACCGGCTGATCTTCAAGGGGAACATGTGGCACGCCAGCCAGACCCCGCCCTCCATCACGATGGGGTTCTGATCAGCGGCCGCTCCCAGCCACACTCCCCCGGCCTATCCTGGCCCGCATGACCAACATCATCCCGATCGGCCAGGTGGTCGGCGGCCGCACCGAGCCGCGCGACGACGACTGGGGCGGCGAGACGGCCGTGATCCGGCTCGACGAGCGCTTCGGACCCGAAGCCCTCGCCGGGCTGGACGCCTTCTCGCACCTGGAGGTCGTGTACCAGTTCCACCTCGTGGACCCGGACAAGGTCCAGACCGGAGCCCGCCACCCGCGCAACAACACGGAGTGGCCCCTGGTCGGCATCTTCGCGCAGCGCGGGAAGAACCGCCCGAACCGCATCGGCGTCTCACGCTGCCGGCTGCTGAAGGTGGAGGGGCGCGACGTGCACGTCGCCGGGCTCGACGCCGTCGACGGCACGCCGGTGCTGGACGTGAAGCCGTACATGGTGGAGTTCGGGCCGATCGGCGAGGTGGCCCAGCCGGAGTGGGCCACCGAGCTGATGCGCAAGTACTACTGAGCCGCGAGCACTACTGAGCCTGGCGCTGTGGGGGGTGCTGTGGGGTGGTGGCGGCTCGCAGGTCAGACCGTGTAGCCGCCGTCCACCGCCAGCGCCGTGCCGGTGATGTACCGTCCACCGGGCCCGGCCAGGTAAGCCACCGCGTTCGCGATGTCCTCGGCCGCGCCGTAGCGGCCGAGGGCCGTCAGCGAGCGCTGGAAGTCGGCACTGTCGCCGTCGGCCGGGTTCATGTCGGTGTCGATGGGGCCCGGGTCGACGATCGTCGCGGTGATCCCCCGCGGCCCGAGCTCCCGCGCCAGGCCCTTGGTCAGGCCCACGAGCGCCGACTTGGCCATCGCCTGCAGCACGAAGTTCTCGCCGGGCACCCGCCCGTTGAAGCACGAGCCGATGCTGATCACCCGACCGCCCTCGCGCATGTGCCGGGCGGCGGCCTGGGAGGCCAGGAAGACCGAGCGGACGTCGACGGCGAGCACCCGGTCCAGCTCGGTCTCCGTCACCCCGTCCAGCGGACCGTAGGTGAGGAAGCCGGCGTTGTTGACCAGGATGTCCAGGCCCCCGAGCTCCCGCACGGTCTGCTCCACCACCCGCGCCGCGGCGTCCGGGGTGGTCAGGTCGGCCTGAAGCGCGACCGCCCGCCCATCGGCCGCCTCGATCTCCGCGACCACCTTCTGAGCGCCCTCGACGCCCTGCGCGTAGGTCACAGCCACCGCGGCCCCCTGCGAGGCGAGCTTGCGGGCTATCGCGGCGCCGATCCCGCGGCTGCCGCCGGTCACCAGAGCCACCGTGCCGGCCAGGTCTTTCATCATCGTTCCTCTCGTCACGGGCCCGCTGTGAGCCCATGACGAGAGCATCGATCCTTACCACCAGTGTGAGAGTCAAGCCCGGCGGCCCCGACCCCGTTTCCGGGCGCGAGAACGGCCTGCGCGAGATCAGCCCGCGCGGCATCGCCGCACGGGCCCACGGCCCGCCCGGTGCCCAACCACCGACCACCGGTGCCGACCACCAGTCAGCGCCGGCGACCAGCGGCGCTACCCGAGGTCGTCGACGGCCCCGTCACCCTCCCCCCGGTGCCGCACGGTCATCACGACGTGCCCGACCGCCTCCCGACCCTTCGTAGCGGTGTTCTTGGTGATCTCGAACGCCTGCACCTGGATCACATTCGCGGTCTGGCGCACGGCGGGAGCATCAGCCACCTTCCGCACCGCCGCCCGCATCTTCTCGTACTGCTCCCGCCCGGCACGCGTCCCGAGCACATACCCGGCCCCGAGTCCGGCGGCCAACGTCAGCTTCGTCCCAGCCTTCATGGCAACCCCAATACCCACACCACCGGATCCTACGAACGGACCTTACGACGGACGGGCGACCCACCGAAGTTCCCCCACCCACCCCGACCTGCCCCGGAAAGCGGATTGCGGATCTCCCCCCAGGATGCGCTAACCTAGTCACGCACCGCCGGACCGGAGCCGCGAAAGCGCGAAGGGCCGACGGCGCGAGAACGATCCTGCATAGCTCAATTGGCAGAGCAGCCGGCTGTTAACCGGCAGGTTATAGGTTCGAGTCCTATTGCAGGAGCGCACGACGAACGTCTCCGCTCACGTGGTGATCCACGCGACCCGGAGACGTTTGCCGTCAGTAGGGGGAGTCGATCACCGGGGAGGGTTGATCCACCGCGACGCCGGGCAGATGCCCAGCAACGTCGTGAGCGGCGAGACACTTCACACTTGGGGCGTTAGCTCAGCTGGTTAGAGCAGGGGACTCATAATCCCTTGGTCGTGGGTTCGAGTCCCTCACGCCCCACTCCTAACAGAATGAATTTATGAGGCTCTGACCAGCTAAACAGCAGGTCAGAGCCTCTTTCTGTGCGACAAGTGGTTGGCACGCCAGGTCGATACGCGCCCACCGGGCCCGGCGGCATGGAGCCGGCCTGGGGTGGTGGGGCGGTCGGCAGCGGGTTGGAGGACCTGCAGCGACCGGCAGATCGCCGTCCTCATCGTCGAGGTCCAGCCGCACCGATGGCGCTACCGCATCCTGCAGAACCAGCGCGGCCTGCTGTTGGCGGCGGTCC